>NZ_JBGMOE010000045.1:0-2063 GCF_041424195.1 Tardiphaga sp.
TTGCGGTGAAGCGCAAGCTGCAGCCGGGCGACAAGATGGCCGGCCGTCACGGCAACAAGGGCGTCATCAGCCGCATCCTGCCGATCGAGGACATGCCGTTCCTGGAAGACGGCACCCACGTCGACATCGTGCTGAACCCGCTGGGCGTGCCTTCGCGCATGAACGTCGGGCAGATCTTCGAGACCCACCTGGGCTGGGCCGCGCGCGGCCTGGGCCAGCAGATCAAGCACGCGCTTGAGGACTGGCGCTATGCCAATCCCAATCCGGAAGCGGCCGCGCCGCCGAGCGTGCTGATCGACAAGCTCAAGGACGTGTACGGCGAGCAGTACCACGCCGATATCGACAGCCGGAACACGGCCGAGATCGTCGAGCTGGCCGAGAACCTGAAGGCCGGCGTACCCATGGGCACCCCGGTGTTCGACGGCGCGCGCGAATCCGACATCTCGGCGATGCTGACCAAGGCCGGTCTCGACACCTCGGGCCAGTCCACGCTCTATGACGGGCGCACGGGCGAAGCCTTCGACCGCAAGGTCACGGTGGGCATCATCTACATGCTGAAGCTGCACCACCTGGTCGACGACAAGATCCACGCGCGTTCGATCGGGCCGTACAGCCTCGTCACCCAGCAGCCGCTGGGCGGCAAGGCCCAGTTCGGTGGCCAGCGCTTCGGGGAAATGGAGGTCTGGGCGCTCCAGGCCTACGGCGCGGCCTATACGCTGCAGGAAATGCTGACGGTGAAGTCGGACGACGTGGTCGGCCGCACCAAGGTCTACGAAGCGATCGTCAAGGGCGACGACACCTTCGAGGCCGGCATTCCCGAAAGCTTCAACGTGCTCGTCAAGGAAATGCGCTCGCTGGGCCTCAACGTCGAACTGTCGTCGCTGGACGATCAGGAAGACGACGACGGCCTTGCAGAGGCGGCGGAGTAAAGGGACTTCGCATCGCCCCTCCCGCTTGCGGGAGGGGATCGGGGTGGGCCGACCAGGCACCACCCCGGCACCAGACCCACCCCTAACCCCTCCCGCGATCGGGAGGGGGATAAAGGAAGAAACCGATGAACGACCTGACCAAATTCACCAACCAGCTCGCCAAGCCCGAGACGTTCGACCAGATCCAGATCGGTCTGGCCTCGCCCGAGCGCATCCGCTCCTGGTCCTTCGGTGAGATCAAGAAGCCGGAAACGATCAACTACCGCACGTTCAAGCCCGAGCGCGACGGCCTGTTCTGCGCGCGCATCTTCGGTCCGGTGAAGGACTACGAATGCCTGTGCGGCAAGTACAAGCGCATGAAGTACAAGGGCGTCGTCTGCGAAAAGTGCGGCGTCGAAGTCACCGTCACCAAGGTGCGCCGCGAGCGCATGGGCCACATCGAGCTGGCCGCCCCGGTCGCGCATATCTGGTTCCTGAAGTCGCTGCCCTCGCGCATCGGCCTGCTGCTGGACATGCAGCTCAAGCAGCTTGAGCGCATCCTCTACTTCGAAAGCTATGTGGTCATCGAGCCGGGCATCACCCCGCTCGAACGGTACCAGCTGCTGACCGAGGACGAACTGCTCGACGCGCAGGACGAATACGGCGAAGACGCGTTCAGCGCCGGCATCGGCGCCGAAGCGGTCAAGCAGATGCTGATCGACCTCGACCTCGAACAGGAACGCAAGGACCTGATGGAGGAGCTCGCCACCACCAAGAGCGAGCTGAAGCCCAAGAAGATCATCAAGCGCCTCAAGGTCGTGGAATCGTTCATCGATTCGGGCAACCGCCCCGAATGGATGATCCTCGACGTGGTGCCGGTCATTCCGCCGGAACTGCGCCCGCTGGTGCCGCTGGACGGCGGCCGCTTCGCGACCTCGGACCTCAACGACCTCTACCGTCGCGTCATCAACCGCAACAACCGCCTCAAGCGCCTGATCGAGCTGCGCGCGCCCGATATCATCGTGCGCAACGAAAAGCGCATGCTGCAGGAAGCGGTGGACGCGCTGTTCGACAACGGCCGCCGCGGCCGCGTCATCACCGGCGCCAACAAGCGTCCGCTGAAGTCGCTGTCCGACATGCTCAAGGGCAAGCAGG
>NZ_JBGMOE010000046.1:0-116260 GCF_041424195.1 Tardiphaga sp.
ACGCCGGGTGCCCGATGCACCCCTGGGCCTGATGCCGATGCGGTCGTCCGCAAGGGTATGCATCAGGACTTTCGGAAAGCACGGGCGACTGCCCGGCGTTCCGCCTGCGGTGTTTTGTCGGCTTGCCGATGCTTGCCCAAGCAACCGATCAAGGTCACCCTTGTTTGGCCCTGCGCGACAGGGCCGGGGGAGCGCAGCTCTTGGGCCGGACGCGTTTCGAATCTGGTCGTCCGTCACTTGATCCGCGGGCCCGTTCCATCCGCAACCAGGCCGTGCCGCCTGTCCCAGTGGTATCCTGACCACAGGCGATGCGGCCTGCCCGCAGACAGCCGGTACCCACACATCCCGTGACGCCGCATCTCCGGCGTCCACCGCATCCCGCCCCGCAATCGTGACGATCGCGATCGCCCCTCTCGGTGGGGCAGGACGAGGGGGAAAATAATCAAGATGGGGATACTGTCAATAGAGATAGGAAAAAATGTTTTGGTGCTGTCTTGCAGCCCACACGCGTCATCCCCGGCACACCAATTGGTATGCCGGGGGCGGGACGGCGCCGCAGGAGACGGGACCAAACTTCAGCCACTCCGCTTGGAGCGGCTGAAGTCGCGTTCTGCCGGCATCGCCGGCGACGCGCGCCCTATCGCCCCTTCACCTTCCGCCACGCAGCGAAATCCACCAGCGTCTGCTCGTCGGTGGCCGGATAGAGCCCGAAGATGCCCTTGCCGTTCTGGACCTGCTCGGTGACGAAATCCTCGAACGCCGTCATCTCGAAGGCTTCATCAGCGATCTCATCCGCGAGATGTGCCGGGATCACGATGACGCCGTCGCTGTCGCCGAGGATCACGTCGCCGGGAAACACCGGCGCGTCGCCGCAGCCGATCGGACCGTTGATCTCGATGGCCTGATGCAGCGTCAGATTGGTCGGCGCACTCGGGCGATGGTGATAGGCAGGAAAACCGAGCTTGGCGATCTCGGCGGAATCGCGAAAGCCGCCATCGGTGATGACACCGGCAACGCCGCGCTGCGCCAGCCGGTTGATCAGGATGGCGCCGGCGGACGCCGCACGCGCATCCTTGCGGCTGTCCATCACCAGCACGGCACCGGGCGGGCAATCCTCCACGGCCTTGCGCTGCGGATGACTGCGATCGCGGAACACGTCGAGCTTGTTGAGATCCTCGCGCGCCGGCATGTAGCGCAATGTGAAGGCCTCGCCGACCAGCGTCGGCTGGTCCGGCCCGAGCGGATGGACATCCTGGACGCACTGATTGCGGAAGCCGCGCTTGTAGAGCGCGGTGGCCACCGTGGCGGTGGAGATGGTCTTGAGTTTGGCGCGGGTCGCGTCGCTGAGTTTGGTCATGGGATCACTCACTCAATAAATCACGGGTTCTTTGACCGGCGCGCCGAAGTCGGTGCGCAGGAAGTCGAAGTCGCAGCCTTCATTGGCCTGCTGGATATGTTTGGTGAACATCCAGCCATAGCCGCGCTCGTAATTGCGCTCCGGGGCTTTCCAAGCGGCGCGACGCTTCTCCATCTCCGCATCGGAGATGTCGAGATTGATGGTGCGCGCATCCACGTCGAGCGTGATCATGTCGCCATTCTCGACCAGCGCCAGCGGGCCACCGATGTAAGACTCCGGCGCGACATGCAGGATGCAGGCGCCATAGCTGGTGCCGCTCATGCGCGCATCCGACAGGCGCACCATGTCGCGCACGCCCTGCTTCACCAGTTTCTTCGGGATCGGCAGCATGCCCCATTCCGGCATACCCGGCCCTCCCTGCGGACCCGCATTGCGCAGGATCAGCACGTGATCGGCTGTGACGTCGAGGCTCTCGTCGTCGATCGCCTTCTTCATGCTGGGATAGTCGTCAAACACCAGTGCCGGGCCGGTATGCTTGAGAAAGCGCGGCTCGCAGGCCGACGGCTTGATGACGCAGCCATCGGGCGCGAGATTGCCCTTCAACACGGCCAGCGCGCCCTCCGCATAGATCGGGTCCTTCACCGTGCGGATGACGTCGTCGTTATAGACTTCGGCGCCGGCGATATTCTCGCCCAGCGTCTTGCCGGTAACCGTCATCACATCGAGATGCAGATGCTCCTTGATGCGGCTCATCAGCCCCGGCAGGCCGCCGGCATAGAAAAAGTCTTCCATCAGATATTTGTCGCCCGACGGCCGCACATTGGCGATGACAGGCACCTTGCGGCTGGCGATCTCGAAATCGTCGAGACCGATATCCTGTCCGGCGCGGCGCGCCTGCGCGATCAGATGAATGATCGCATTGGTCGAGCAGCCCATCGCCATTGCCACGGTGATGGCATTCTCGAAGGCCTTGCGCGTCTGGATCATCTGCGGGGTGAGATCCTCCCACACCATCTCGACGATGCGGCGGCCGCATTCACTGGCCATGCGGATATGACCGGCATCGGCCGCAGGGATCGACGACGCCCCGGGCAGCGTCATGCCGATCGATTCCGCGATCGCCGTCATGGTGGACGCGGTGCCCATGGTCATGCAGGTGCCGTAGCTCCGGGCGATGCCGCCTTCGACCTCCACCCACTCCTTGTCGGAAATCTTGCCGGCGCGGCGTTCGTCCCAGTATTTCCAGGCGTCGGAGCCAGAGCCGAGCGTCTTGCCCTTCCAGTTGCCGCGCAGCATCGGGCCTGCGGGCAGATAGATCGCGGGATAGCCGGCGCTGGTGGCGCCGAGCAGCAGCCCCGGCGTGGTCTTGTCGCAACCGCCCATCAGCACCACGCCATCCACGGGATGGCCGCGCAACAATTCCTCAGCATCCATCGCCAGCATGTTGCGATAGAGCATGGTGGTCGGCTTCAGGAAACTCTCCGACAGCGACAGCGCCGGCAGCTCCATGGGGAAGCCACCAGCCATCAGGATGCCGCGCTTGACGTCGTCAACGCGGCTCTTGAAGTGCATGTGGCAGGGCTGCGCTTCCGACCAGGTGTTGAGGATCGCAATGACCGGACGGTCTTTCCACTCCACCGGCGCATAACCCTGCTGCATCGCACGCGAACGATGACCGAAGGCGCGGAGATCGTCAGGTGCAAACCAGCGCGCACTGCGAAGTTGATCGGGGGTCTTTTTCTTGTGGCTCATGTCAGCACCTTCAGGGAAATCACGACTGCACGCCCCATTTCTGTACGGTGTTACGCTCGATGGTGCGGAAGATCAGGTTTTCCACGATCAGTCCGATGACGATCACCGTCAATAGGCCGGCGAACACGGCGGGGATGTCGAGCAAATTCCGGTTCTCGAAAATAAACCAGCCAAGACCGCCCTGCCCCGACGACACACCGAACACCAGCTCGGCCGCGATCAGCGTACGCCAGGCGAAGGCCCAGCCGATCTTGAGGCCGGTGAGGATCGAGCCGAAGGCTGCGGGAATGAGGATGCGGCCCACATAGGGCAGGCCGCGCAGGCCGTAATTGCGGCCCACCATCCGCAGCGTGTTCGATACGCTCTTGAAGCCGGAATGGGTATTGAGCGCCACCGGCCACAGCACCGAATGCACCAGAACGAACACCAGACTGCCATTGCCGAGCCCGAACCAGATCAGCGCCAGCGGCAGCAGCGCGATCGCCGGCAGCGGATTGAACATGGCTGTCATGGTTTCGAGAAAGTCAGTCCCGATGCGGGTGCTGATGGCAAGGATCGTGAAGACCGCGGCCAGCACGATGCCGGTCCCATAGCCCATGAACAGGACCTTCAGCGACGCCCAGGCGCGCATCGGAATGGTGCCGTCCTTGACCTTGTCGAACATGGTCAGGACGGTGTCGTGGAAGGTCGGAAACAGCAGCGGATTATCGAGATAGACGCCGTAGGCTTCCCACACGGCGCACAGGAAGATGATAATCGCCGTCTTGCGGACGAAGCCATCATTCCACAGCAATTCGAGAACGCTCAGCTTTCGCTCGAGCTCCGCGGGTTTAACGAGGGTCGCAACCGCCGCCTCGTCGCGCATCAGGATTTTGGCTTCGCCCATGGCGGGTCTCCTCAATGCGCAGTGTCGGTGGACGCGAACAGCAGATCGTGGATCTGCTTCTCCAGCCGTCCGGCGCTGCCGTCTTCGGTGGACACCTGATCGACGTCGATAATCTCGGCCTTGACGCGGCCGGGATGCGGCGACAGCAGCAGGATGCGGTTGCCGATCTTGATCGCTTCGGCAATCGAATGGGTCACGAACAGCACGGTGAACTTGGTCTCTTCCCAGAGCTGCAGCAATTCATCCTGACAGGTCCGGCGGGTCAGCGCGTCCAGTGCGGCGAACGGCTCGTCCATCAGCAGGATGTCCGGCTCCATTGCCATGCCGCGCGCAATGGCGACGCGCTGCTTCATGCCCCCTGACAATGTGTGCGGATAGCTGTCGACCACACGCGTCAGGCTGACCTTTTCGATATAGGCGCGGGCGCGTGCCTCGGCGTCCTTCTTGTTCAGCTTCCGCGTCATCAGCAGCGGAAACATCACATTTTCCAGCACCGTCTTCCACGGCAGCAGTTGGTCGAACTCCTGGAAGATCATCATGCGGTCGGCGCCGGGCTCGGTGATCTCCCGCCCCTTGATCCGCATCTTGCCTTCGCTCGGCGCCAGATACCCGCCGACAGCCTTGAGCAGCGTGGACTTGCCGCAGCCCGATGGACCAAGCAGCACGAAGCGATCGGAACGATTGACTTCGAAACTGACCTTGTCAGTAGCGGTGACAACCACGCTGGAAGTCTTGTAGCGCAGCGTCACGCCGCTGACGTCGAGAAGTGCAGACATCAGTTACCCTTGAGATCGGCCGAAGCAGGCAGGTAGTAATCGGTCCAGGCCTTCGGCTGGGTCTTCAGCGTCCCGGTCTTGAACAGATGGGTGGCGAACTTCATGGTGCCCTGCGGCGCCAGATTGTATTCCATCATGCCGGGCTCCTTGAGCCAGCCGAGGATGTCATCTGTCGGCGTCTTGTCGCCGGTGACTTCCTTGTAGATCTCCACCGCCGCCCTGGTGTCGTTCATGATCAGGTCCTGCGCTTCCTTGGCGGCATCGCGGACGGCCTGAATCACTTTCGGGTTGGCATCGGCAAATTTGGTGGCGGTGAAGAACTGCGACTGGCTCAGCGGCCCGCCCATCACGTCAGGCGAATTCAGCACCACGTGCGCGCCGGGCACGTTCTTCATTTCAAGAAAGGTGAACGGCGGAATCGAGAAGTGGCTGCGCACTTCGTGCTGCGTATTCGACAGCGCGGCATAAGCGTCGGGATGGCCGAGCTGCACGGTGTTGGCATCGAGCTTCGACCACTGATCGGCACCGAAGGCCTCGGATGCAGCAATCTGCAGCACGATCGCCTGGGTGGAGATCTTCACCGTCGGCACGGCAATCTTGTCGCCCGGCCCGAAATCCTTGATCGACTTGATATGCGCGTCGCGGCTGATCAGCGTCATCGGCTGCGCCGACGTGGCGACGATGCCCTTCACCCCGCCTCTGGTGCGGTCCCACAGCAGCAGCAGATTGCCGGTACCGGTGTTGAGGATATCGACACCGCCGGCCAGCAGCGCATCGGTCTGCGCGCCGCCGCCGCTGAAGGTGATCCATTTGGTGGTGATGCCAGGCAGGCCCAGCGCCGCGGCATGTTTCTCGATCAGCTTCTGCTTCTCGATGATGTGCGTCGGCATGTAGAAAATACCCGGCTGACGCGACAGCGAAATCTCGGTCTTCTGCTGCGCCTGCGCCGGAAATACCGACATCACGAGGCCGAGCGCCGCCACGGCGCCTGAACAGGCAGCCCACATCTTGTTCATATCGTATCCTCCGCTGTGTTGACGTTGTTGACCGTCTTGACCCAAGGCACTAATACATTAGTGCATCGAAGGTCAAGCTGCGGCTGTTTATTTCTCTGTGACCCCTTTTTTCGCATTCGCATTTCAGTGGCTTCATCATGCCTGCACCGACCACCGCGTCCCGCCGTACTGCACCGCGCTCTGCCGAGCGGCTCGACCGCGACCGTCAGGCGGCGCCGCAGGTATTCGAGCGATTGCGCGAATTGATCATCTCTCTTGCCCTGCCGCCGGGCTCTGCGCTGTCGCGCGCAGCACTCGCGGAGCAGTTCGGCGTCAGCTCGACGCCGATCCGCGACGCGTTGATGCGGCTCGACAAGGAAGGCCTGGTCGAGGTCTTCCCGCAATATGCAACGGTGGTCTCCAAGGTCGATGTCGGCCTGGCGCAACAGGCGCATTTTCTGCGTCAGGCGCTCGAACTCGAAATTGTCAGAATCCTCGCGCTGCAGCCTGACGCCGCGCTCATCATCGATCTGAACCGCATCATTACGCTGCAGCAACAATTTGCGAAGGCCGGCGACTTCGCCCGCTTCATGGCGGCGGATACGGAATTTCACCAGAAGCTGTATGACGCAGCCGACAAGCGCGGTCTGTGGGATCTGATCCGCAGCCGCAGCGGACATATCGACCGCTTGCGTCGCCTGCATCTGCCGTCTCTCGGCAAGGCACAGGCGATCGTGCGGGATCACAAGCTGATTGCCAAAGCCATCGCGACGGGCCAGCCCGACGAGGCGCAGAAGCATCTGCGCGCGCATTTGTCGGGCACGCTGCGCGACGTCGACAAAATCCGGATGCGACATCCGGAATATCTCAGCGACTGACGATAACGGAGCCTGACCGACCGCAGGTCGGGTGTGCCCGCTTACGCCTTCCGATGCGCCTCCAGCGCCTGGGCGTAGAGCGCAAGGCCTTCGGCCACTTTCTGGCGCTGCGCAGGCGTCAGGCGCGCCAGTGCGTTCGTCACCTGCTGACGTCCAAAAGCCTGAATGGCTTCGCGGGTCCGCCTGCCTTTGGCGGTCAGCAGCAATCGCTTGATCCGGCCATCGCCGGCACTGGCAGCCTCCCTGAGCTCACCCGCCTCGATCAGCTTGCGGATCATGCGGCTGACGCTCGATTTTTCCAGACCGAGAAACACCGATAATTCGACTGCCGTCATCGCCTCGCGCTCGCCGATCTCCAGCAGCGCGTGAACAGCCGATGGCGGATAATCGGTGGCGGCAACGGTCGCCTGCATGAAGCCAAGCTCGCGCACCATCAGGCGCGACGCTGCACGGATGTGATCGATCAGATCGGCGTCGATATCGGGCAATCGCGGGCTCCTTGACGATAGTTGCATAATACAACTATATTAACCGTGGTGAATGAGGCCGGTGTTAGCATAATCCGTGCAGGGAATGACCATGACAACCAGCGCTGTCCAACGCCGCCCCTATGCCCGCATGGCCGGGCGCATCTGCCTCGTCACCGGCGGGGGCAGCGGCATCGGGCGGGCGGCGGCACTGTTGATGGCGCAGGAAGGCGCCGCTGCCGTCGTGATCGCGGGCCGCCGCGAAGCCGAAGGACAATCGACGGCCGATGAATGCAGCCGGCTTGGCGCGAAAGCGCTGTTCGTGCGCACCGACGTGACGGATGAGGCGGAGGTCGCCGGCCTCGTCCGAACAGTGATGGACGAATTCGGACGGCTCGATGTGGCCTTCAACAATGCCGGACATCAGGAACGGCGCGCGCCGGTCGAGCAGCAGACGAGCGCGGTCTATGACACCGTGTTCGACGCCAATGTCCGTTCGGTGTTTCTCAGCCTGAAGTATCAGATCCTTGCCATGGAGCTGAATGGCGGCGGCCGCATCGTCATCAACGCGTCGGTCAGCGGCATCCGCAACCCCAATCCGGGCCTCGCGCTGTATTCCGCATCGAAGGCGGCCGTGATCTCGCTGATGCGCTCCGCGGCGATGGAATGCGGGCCGCGCGGTATCCGCATCAATGCGGTGGCGCCGGGCCGCGTGGTGACCGATATGATGCTGGCTTCCGGCATAGCTGATATGTCGGCGGTCGCGGCCGGCCTGCCAATCCGCCGCATGGGACAGCCGCATGAAGTCGCCGAAGCCGTGGTGTGGCTGGCTTCCGACGACGCCGGCTATATTGTCGGCCACGTATTGTCGGCGGATGGCGGCTTCAGCGCAACCTGACAACACCCGCGCATCATTGCGCTGCAACAGAAGAGTGCGGGCGCGGCAGCGAGTGCGACTTGCAACTCCCAAGCCCTTGGCAACGCCGGTGCTATCGTCAAAGATCACAAGCCGATTGCCAAACCCATCGCGACAGGCCAGCCTGAAGCGATGGCGATGGATCAGCACCTCGCGCTGTGCCGCTGCACGTCATCAACACACGTCATGACGATCCGGAGTATCTGACCGACCAACGATCACGAATATCCGGCAGCGACCGGGCGGACGAAACGGATGCCTGCATCAATGACAGGCACCGCAAGGGAAAACACAGGGAGGAAGTCAAGATGAGCATTTCTCGTCGTGGTATTCTATTGGGCGGCGCAGGCGCACTCGGCGCGGCAACTTTTCCACTCGCACGTCCCGCCATCGCGCAATCGTCCGAACCGATCAAGATCGGCTGGCTCGCGGCCATGACCGGGCCGAGTTCGGCGCCGACCGTCGGCTTCAACCGCGGCGTTGTCTTCGCCACCGAAGCCATCAATGCCGCCGGGGGCGTCAAGGGCCGCAAGATCGAGATCATCACCCGCGATACGCAGGGCGATCCCACCAAGGCCGTGAACGCCACGCAGGAGCTGATCAGCCAGGCCAAGGTCCATGCGATCTGGGGGCCGGTGAATTCCGGCGAGGCGCTGGCGACCACGCCGCTGATGGCGCGTGCCAAGATGCCCGACCTGCATCCCTGCGTCGTCGACACGCTGATCGATCCCGCGAAATTCCCGGCTGCGTTCCGCATCGCGCCGTCGAACGGCCAGTGGGACGATGCCGTGCGCAACTACTGCCTCAAGGTGCTGAAGGTCAGCAAGATCGCGGTGATCGGCGATACGACAGGTTATGGCGTCACTGCGGTGAAAGCCTCGGTCGAGGCCTTCAAGAAAGACGGCGCCGATGTGGTCTACAGTGCCAATATCGACGCCACGCAGCCCGACATGACGCCCGACATGCTGCGCGCCAAGAATGCGGGATCGCAGGTGATCGTGGTGTGGAGCGTCTCCACCGGCATGGAAGCGCGCATGTTCAACACCCGCGCATCGATGGGCTGGGACGTCGCCTTTGTCGGCCATCCCTCGCTGGCCTCCGGCGAACTGGCCAGCCTGGTCGAGAAACCCGCCAACTGGGAGAAGGTCTATGCCATCGGCTACAAGAGCTGCAGTTATGACTCCGCCGGCAAGCTACCGCCCAAGAGCCAGGATCTGGTCGACCGGCTCACCAAGGCGAAGGTCGCGCTCAACGACACGCTGCTGTGGTGGGTTGCCGGCGGCATCGACGCCGTCGAACTGATCGCCAAGGCCGTCGAGGCCACCGGATCGACCGACAGCGAGGGGATCGTCAAATACTGGAACTCGCTGTCGAAATATCCCGGCTATTTCGGCAACTACTCGTTCTCGCCCACCCAGCACAACGGCTATCCGACCGACGAGATCGTGATGTCGGAAGCCCGCTCTGCCAAGAACGGCACCTTCGCCCTCGCCCCCGGCTACTCATAGGCCGGCGGGAGGGCACCCGCCATGCTCGGCTCGATCATAGCCTCCGGCCTCGCGGCGGGTGCGATCTACGCGCTCGTCGGCATCACCTACAACACCATGTTCTCGACCTCGCGGGTGATGAGCTTCACCGCCGGGCAACTTGCCATGCTCGGCGGCGTGTTCGGCTCGCTGTTCATGCTGAAAATGGGGATGCCGACGCTGGTCGGCTTTGCCCTCACACTGATCGCCTGCGCGATCATCGGTGTCATCACCGAATTCGTCGCGGTGCGGCCGGTGCTGAAAAGCCTCGAGCAGCATCTCTATGTGCTGTCGACGCTGGCGCTCGCACTGATGATCCAGCAGGTCACCGCGATCAAATGGGGCACCGAGCCGCAACCGTTCCCGCGCATCGTCGGACTGGGTACCGGAATCTGGGACGAGAAATTCTGGCTGCCGGTGGTGGCTTGCGGCCTTACTATTCTCGGCCTCGAATATCTCTATCGCCGCACCCTGGTCGGCCACGCCTTCATGGCCATCGCCGAAGATAACTTCGCGGCGCGTGCGCTCGGCCTGCCCGAGCGCAACCTGCGCGTGGCGAGTTACGCGCTGGCCGGCGTGATCGGCGGCGTCGCGGGCTTTGCCGGCGGCGAATTGATGCTCGCCTTCTTCGCCAATGGCGCGCTGCTGAATTTCTACGGTTTCGTGCCGGTGGCGCTCGGCGGCCTCGGCAACAATCGCGGCGCGCTGATCGGCGGCGTGGCGCTCGGCCTGTTCCAGCAGGCGGCGAATTTCCTGGTCGGCGGCATCTTCTCCTCGGTCGCGGTATTCGCGATCTTCATCATCGTGTTGCTGGCGGCGCCGCAGGGCCTGTTCGGCTCCGCCACGGCGCGGAGGGTGTGATGACAGTGATGACCGACACATCAGCAGCCCCCGAGATCACGACGAAGCATTCCGTACTGCCGGCGCTGCTGCCATTCGTCGGCGTCTTCGCGCTGGCCATGATCCTGCCCTTTGTCAGCAACGACTACTGGGCGCTGATCGGCACCCGCGCCGCGATCTACTGGGTGCTGGTCGCCGGGCTCAATCTGGTGGTGGGCTTCGCCGGTCATCTCGCCATCGGCTATGTCGCGTTGCTGACGCTCGGCGCCTATACCACCAGCGTGCTTGTCGCGGGCAATGTGCTGCCGCCCGTCCCGATTTTTGTCGCACTGATCGCCGCAAGCGCCGTCGGCGCCGTATTCGGCGTCATCGTCGGCCTGCCGGCGATGCGGCTGCGCACCTTCTATTTCGCCATGACCACCCTCGGCTTCGCCACCATCGTGACGCAGATCGCACTGGCCTGGCAGAGCGTGACCGGCGGCGGCATCGGCATTGTCGGGCCGGAATTCGGCGCACCGTTCAATACGCCATGGGGGTTCTATTATCTGTGCATCGGCTTCGCGGCGGTGGCCACATGGCTCAGCGCCAATATCGCCTATAGCCGGTTCGGCCGCGCGCTGATCGCGATCCGCGATGCGGATGTGGCCGCGGAAGCCACCGGCATCTCCAAGCCGAAACTGCTGGTGTCGGTCTTCCTGCTTGCCGGCGCCATGGCGGCCTTTGCCGGCGGGCTGTTCGCCAGCCTGCAGACCTATATCACCCCGGATGCCTTCACCTTCGATCTGTCGGTCCTGTTCTTCATCGCCATCCTGATCGGCGGCCGCGGCTCGATACTCGGCCCGATGCTCGGCACCATCATCCTCACCATCCTGCCGGAGATAGCGGCCCCTCTGGCCGCGTGGTCGACATTCCTCTATGCAGTGCTGCTACTCCTGATCGTGCTGGTGATGCCCGGCGGCATCGCGGCGCTGCTGGATTTCAAGAACCGCCGGCCGCTCGCGAGCAATCGCGCTATCGTGCCACGCATCGCGGGGCTCTCCGAGGTGCTGCGCAAGACGGCCACCACCAGCACGCTCACGCTACGCGATGTCGTCCTGACCTTCGGCAATGTGCGGGCCATCGACGGCCTCGATCTCGATGTGAAACCCGGCCAGATCCACGGCCTGATCGGGCCCAACGGATCCGGCAAGACCACCACGCTGAACGTGATCTCCGGCTATTACGCGGCCAAAGGTGGCACCATCACGCTCGGCGACGACGCGCTGCCGCCCGGCATGCCGGAGCTCCGCGCCGGCATGGGCATCGCCCGCACCTTCCAGACCCCGCGGGTGATCGGCGAGGCCTCGGTGCTTGAGAATGTCATGGTCGGCGGCACCATCGAGGGTCAGGCGACATTTGCCGAGGCGCTGCTGTCGCTGCCGCGGCATCATCGCGACGAACGCAAGTTGACGGCCCAGGCACGCGCCATGCTCGGCGTGGTCGGGCTGGAATCCCTAGCCGACGTCCGCGCCGATCGCCTGCAACACAGCGAATTGCGCTTCATCGAGATCGCCAGGGCGTTGATGCTGCAGCCCGACTTCCTGCTGCTCGACGAGCCTGCCGCCGGTCTCTCCAGCGACGAGATCATCAGGCTGGGTGCGCTGATCAAGGCCATCAGCCGCCGCGGCACCGGCGTGCTGCTTGTGGAGCATCACGCCGACCTGATCTTCGACATCTGCGATCAGGTGACGGTGCTGAATCTCGGCAAGATCCTCGCCGCCGGCACGCCGGCCGAAATCCGCGTTCACAAGGAGGTGGTCAGTGCTTACCTCGGAGGCTGAACCGCTGCTCAGGGTCACCGCGCTGGAATCCGGCTACGGCAAGATCCGCGTGCTCCATGGCATCGACCTGCATATCGCCGCAGGCGAGGTCGTCACACTGCTCGGCCCCAACGGTGCCGGCAAGTCGACGCTGCTGCGCGCCATCTCCGGCCTGCTCCCGGTCAACGCCGCCAGCGTCCGTTTCGACGGCCGTGACATCAGCAACGGCACGCCGCGCGAGGCTGCGCGTGCGGGCCTCGTGCATGTCATCGAAGGCCATCGCGTGTTTACGCAGCAAACGGTCACCGAAAACCTGCTGCTCGCCGCCTATGACCTGCCGCGCGGCGAGCGCAATGCCCGCGTCGATGAGGCGCTTTCGTTCTTTCCGGAGATCGCCCAGAAGCGCCATGAACGCGGGGCGTCGCTTTCGGGCGGACAGCAGCAGATGCTGACGGTCGCGCAGGGGCTTGTGCGGCGACCACGGCTGCTGATGCTGGACGAGCCCTCTGCAGGACTCTCGCCGGTGCTGGTCGACCGTGTCCTGTCCGTGATTGCACAACTGCAGAAGCAGGGAACTGCCGTGCTGCTGGTGGAGCAACTGGTGGAGAAGGCGCTGGCTGCTGCCAATCGCGTCTATGCGCTGTCGCAGGGGCGGATCGTGCTGGAGGCGACGACGTCGGAAGCGAATCTGCCGCAGCGGCTGGAGCGGGCCTATTTCGGGCATGAGGACGCGGCGGCGGTGTAGCGGCGCGGCTGCTTTTCTGCCTTGAGCCCACACGCTCGTCATTCCGGGATGCACGTAAGACTGCGGAGCAGGCTGGAGTGCAGACCCGGAATGACAGTGTGTGGTTCACCCGTCAATAATCGCCACCGCCCTTGTCCATCCCGCCGACGCCTTCTCGATCTTCACCGGGAAGCACGACACCATGAAACCGGTGGACGGCAGCTGCTCAAGATTATGCAGCTTCTCGAGATGGCAATAGCCGATATGGCGACCGGCCTTGTGGCCTTCCCAGATCAGGCTGGCATCCTTCGTCTCGGCATATTTCTTCGCAGTGTAGACAAACGGCGCGTCCCAGCTCCAGCCGTCGATGCCAGTGAGGCGCACGCCCCTCTCCAGCAGATACATGGTGGCCTCATAGCCCATGCCGCAGCCGGAGGTGACGTAGTCCTGCTGCCCGTATTTGACGCCGGCGGATGTGTTGACGACGACGATCTCCAGCGGGCTTAACGTATGGCCGATGCGCGTGAGCTCGTCCTCGACATCCTTCGCCGTCGCGACATAGCCGTCCGGCAAATGCCGGAAGTCGAGCTTCACGCCGGGCTGAAAACACCAGTCCAGCGGCACCTCGTCGATGGTCCATGACCGTTCGCCACGATTCATGGTGGGATGGAAATGATAGGGCGCATCGAGATGCGTGCCGTTATGGGTCGAGAGCTGCACCAGCTCCACCGCCCAGCCCTCGCCATCCGGCAGGTCGTCCTTCTTCAGCCCGTCGAAGAACTGCAGCATCCGCGGCAGGCCCTGCTGGTGATCGACATAATTGATGGTGGGATGATTGCCCGGCGGATCGGCAGGGACGTCGTTCTGCAGGGGGACGGAGATATCAATGAGGCGACGCGCCATGGGATTTCCTCGTTGGTTTTGTTCTTTTGATTTTGTCGTCATTCCGGGGCGGGCCGGCGCCGAGGGCGACGAGGCCGAACCCGGAATGACAGTATGTGGCAGGCGCGCGCCAATGTGACGACGCCGTCTCACACGTCCTGCCGCACCACCTTGTTCTTCAACACACCGATCTTCTCGACCTCGAGTTCGATCTCGTCATTGTGTTCGAGATACCAGCCGAGTTCGAGGCCGCAGCCGTTGCCGACGGTGCCGGAGCCGATGAATTCGCCCGGCATCAGCGTCTCGTCCTGCGTCACATGGGCGATGATCTCCTCGAAGGAGAACAGCATACCCTCGCTGGTCGAGGACGAACGCACCTTGCCGTTGACGCGGCATTCCATCTTCAGTCTGTAGGGATCGCCGATCTCGTCGGGCGTCACGATCCACGGGCCCAGCACATTGCCGCCGTCGAAGCTCTTGCCCTTGGCGGGACCCAGGCGGCCCTCCATCTCCAGCCGCTGGGCATCGCGCGCCGAGAAATCGTTGAAGATGGTGTAGCCGAAGATGTGATCCTTCGCCCTGGCCGCGGAAATATTCGCGCCCCTGTTTTTGGTCACGATGCCGAATTCGAGTTCGTAATCCATCACCTTGCTGTAGCGCGGCCACTTCACCGTCGTATTCGTGCCGCGCACGCTGAAGCGGTTGGTGATGTAGTAGATCGGCTGGCGGCGATAGACTTCGGGCAGTTCGCCGAGCGGCTCGGCTTCCAGCCGGGCCAGCTCTTCCATGTCCCCCTTCGCACGGGCGGCCAGCTTCAACTGGCCGCGCGGCGCCTGCAGGATATGCAGCGGAAACGACATACCGTCGCGCATCTGCCGCGGCTCGGGCAATGGCGCGAGAATGTCTGTGCCGGCGACATTCACTGACAACGATGCATCGCTGCCATGTTTCTCGAATACGCTGCGCGCCGCATCGAGTGCGGCCTCGCCGGCATCGATCAGGGCCAGCATCGACCCGAAGGCGGGATTTCCGCCATCGCGGGCCGCGGCGCCGGCGAGATCGAACAGCCTGCCGTCATTGGCGTGAACGATACCGACCTTGTCCTGACCACCGGCACGAAATGTCGCGAGTTTCACTGGCGTCTCCCACTTGCTTTTGTTCTTCGATAAAATATATGATCAAAAAAAATATCGATAAACAAGAGGCGATCGCAAAGATTGCTTCGGGATCGAAAAATGCTCGGTGAGGGAGACGACCATGACCAGATGGACGGTGGCAGCCCTGTTGGCCACGCTCGCTGTGACGGGCACCGCGCATGCCCAAAGCAAGCTCCAGATCGGTTGCACTGCAACAACGGACTGCGCCTCGGCCATGGTCGCGGTCGATGACGGCATCTTCAAGAAGCACGGGCTCGATGCCGAGATGATCCCCATCGGCATCAATTCCAATATCCCGGCGGCCATTCTGTCCGGCTCGATCCAGATCGGCGGACCGACCTCCACCGTCTTCCTGCAGGCTGCCGACGGCGGCCTCGATCTCGTCGCGGTCGCCGGCGCAACGGTGATGAGCCCGATATCGAACGCCAATATCACCGCCTTCGTGCGTAACGGCATCACGATCAAGGAGCCGAAGGATTTCATCGGCAAGAAGGTCGGCGCACCGGGCCTCGGTGCGTTTCTTCACGTGCTGTTCGTCAAATGGCTGGTCGACAAGGGCGTCGATCCCAGGAAGGTCAATTTCGTCGAAGTGACTTTCCCGACCATGCCGGACATCATCAAGTCCGGCGGTGTCGATGCCGTGCTGACTGCCGAGCCGACGGTATCGCGCATGCTGGCGGCCGGCAGCGGCAGCATCGGCGCGCGCTACGCATCGGAGCTCGAGCGCACCGAGCCGATCATCTTCTATGCGGCCTCGCGCGAATGGGCCGAGAAGAATACCGACACCATCGGGAAATTTCGCGCTGCCATCGCCGAAGCTGCGGCGATCGTGAACAGCGACAAGGATAAGACCTCGGCCGCGATTGCCAAATTCACCAAACAGACCATCGAACTGGTGAAGGCCTCGCCGCCGAACAAGTCGGAGCCGGTGCTGAAGCCCGAGCAACTGGCATGGTGGATCGATGTCATGTCCTCGCAGAAAATGCTGGAGACCAGGCTCGATCTCAACAAATTGATTCTGAAATAGGGCGAACTGAATGGCGGGCCAGTCCCTTAGCAGTCCAATCGATGTATCCGGCTCGGATACGCTGAGCGAACGTGCAGCGACACTGCTTCAGCATGACATCATTGCCGGCAATCTCGCCCCGGGAACGCGGCTTGGCATCGTCGATCTCGTGCAGCGCTACGAGATCGGCGCCACGCCGATGCGCGAAGGACTGTCGCGCCTGATCTCACGCGGCCTGATTATCGGCATCGGCCAGCGCGGTTTTCGCGTCGCCGACATCAGCCGGGAGGACCTGGCCGACATCACACGGATGCGCAGCGTGGTGGAGATGGAGGCGCTGCGGCTGGCCATCGAACATGGCGATGATGCCTGGGAGGCCGGTATCCTCGGCGCGCTTCACCAGATGCGCAGGCATATCGACCGGACCGGCGATGAATTCCGCGAAGGAGCACCGGATTTCGACAAGCTCCATAAGGGATTTCATACCGCCCTGCTGGCGGCATGCGGATCGAAGCGCCTGCTCGCGGCGCATTCGGAGCTTTACGATCAGGCCTATCGCTACCGCCGGGTGATGATGCGCGGCTTCGACAGCGGCAGCCGCTTTGTCGCAGCCCATCAGCTTCTGGCCGATCGCGTGCTTGCTCGCGAGACCGGTCGCGCACAGGCGATGCTGACGTCGCATCTGCACTCGACGCTCGCTTACGTCTATCCGCCCGGACAGGGAGATTGAGCGCGATGACATCCATTGCCCTTCGCAAAGACATGCCGTCCACCCAACTCGAAAAATCGCAGATCGCGTTTTCCCATGTCACGCTGGATCTGGGCGGCAAGACGATTATCGAAGACATCAGCCTCGACGTGAAGCCCGGCGAGTTTCTCTGCATCATCGGCGCTTCGGGCTGCGGCAAGACCACGGCGCTTCGCCTCGCAGCCGGCCTGTACCAGCCGACATCCGGACACGTCAGCTTCGACGGCGAGCCGATGCGCGCGCCGCGGCGCGATGTCGCCATCGTGTTTCAGGATTACGGCAAGGCACTGCTGCCATGGCGCACCGCCGCCGGAAATGTCGCGCTGGCGCTGGAAACCATCGGCATGCCCAAGGCCCAGCGCCCGGCGCGCATCGACGCGTTGCTGAAGAAAGTCGGCCTGCCCCATCACGCCGCGAAATATCCCGCCGAGATGTCCGGCGGCATGCAGCAACGACTGCAAATCGCGCGATGTCTGGCGCAGGAGCCGAAAGCGCTGCTGATGGACGAACCGTTCGGCGCGCTGGATGCGATGACCCGGCAGGGCCTGCAGGACGAGGTGCTGTCCCTGCTCGATGCCAGCAAGGCCACGGTGATCTTCGTCACTCACGATCTCGAAGAAGCCATTTATCTCGGCGACCGCGTGGTCGGCCTGCTGCCGCATCCCGGCCGCATCGGCATCGATCTTCCGATCAACCTGCCGCGCCCGCGCGATCAGTTGACCACGCGCGAGAACCCGGAATTCCTGCGGCTGCGCCGCGAATTGTTCGACTTCATCAAGGCATCGGAAGCATGAGATCCGAACGCCTGAAAGCGGCGATCCTTCCGATGAGCCTGCTCATCGTGCTGGAAGCCTGGGCGCGCTCCGTCGACATCCACAGCGATGCATTGGCGCCGCCAAGCGCCGTGATGCTGGCGCTGTTTCAGGCGTTCGGCGACGGCTCCATCCTGTCAGCCACACGTGACACGCTGGCTTCGGCCTTTGCCGGCCTCGTGGTCGGCGGCGCCATCGGATTGTTCCTCGGAATTGCGCTGGGTATCTTCCAGCCGCTGGATCGGCTGATGGAAGTCACCATCGAGTCCCTGCGGCCGATCCCCTCCATCGCACTGCTACCCATCGCGCTGATCGCGCTCGGCTTCGGCTATCCCATGGAAATTGTGATCGTCGCCTTTGCCTGCGTGTGGCCGATCCTGATCCTCAGCCGCGCTGCCGTGCGCAGCATCGAGCCGCGACTGATCGAAGTCTCCCGCGCGCTGCGGCTGTCGCCAGGCGACCGTATCCGCAAGATCATCATTCCCGCGGCACTGCCGCGCATCTTTCTCGCCTTCCGCCTCGCCGCCGGCATCGCGCTGATCGTCGCGGTGACCGTGGAAATCGCGATCAATCCCATCGGGCTCGGCGCGGGCATCATGATCGCGCAGCAGGCGCTGCGCCCGGACCTGATGCTCGCTTATCTGCTGTGGATCGGCCTGATCGGCTACGCGCTCAATGCCGGATTGCTGGCCGCGCAGCAGCACCTGTTTGGCCCCGCAGCGCTGGCGAGAGAGGTCCGATGAACTGGACACTCACCCTCTGGCGCCTTGCCAGCTTCGCCGTGGCTGCAGGCCTGATTGCGCTGTGGCAGCTGATCGCCAATCTGAAACTGGTCTCGCCGGTGTTCCTGCCGGGCCCCGATCGCGCCTGGGCCGCGCTGATGCGCGGCTTCAGCAATGGCACGCTGCTGGACAAGACGATCGGCACTCTCGAACACATGTTCTATGGCTGGCTGGTCGCATCCGTCGTCGGCATCGCACTCGGCGCCATGATCGGCTCGTCGAAGGCGATGCGCAGCTATGTCGCCCCGTCGCTGGAATTCCTGCGGCCACTGCCCGTATCGGCGATCATTCCCGTCGCCATCGCGCTGTTCGGGCTGACCCAGGGTATGGCACTGTTCGTCATCGCCTTCGGCGCGATCTGGCCGATGCTGCTTGCGACCGTTCACGGCTTCGGTGCAGTGGAGCCGCGCCTCTATGAGGTCGCGCGCTCGCTGCACATGTCGCGCCTTGCTGTGATCTTCAAGATCGCTCTGCCATCTGCGAGCCCCGACATCATTTCCGGCATGCGGCTGAGCCTGACCGTGTCGCTGATCCTGGCGGTGGTCTGCGAAATCCTCGCGGGGCTCGACGGACTTGGCCACTGGGTGCTGCTGTCGGCGCGCGCGTTTCGTTCGCCGGATCTGTTCGCCGGCGTAATCCTGCTCGGCGTGATCGGCTATGTCACCGCACTGGCCATGTCGCTGGTCGAGGCGCGACTGCTGCGATGGCGGACGAGCGGGCATTGAGAAACATACTCGTCGTTTCGTGAATCTCTGATCGCGCCAAACACCACGAGGTTCCGGGTTCGCGCGCGAAGAGGCGCGCGCCCCGGAACGACGAGTTTGTGATTGCGTGTGTTGGGCTATTTCGCAAACACCTTCGAGATCGCCGCCTGCGCGTCTGCCTGGATCTGCTTGAGATGATCCTCGCTACGAAAGCTCTCCGCATAGATCTTGTAGACGTCTTCCGTGCCGGACGGCCGCGCGGCGAACCAGCCATTCGCGGTCGACACCTTGATGCCGCCGAACGACTGATCGTTGCCCGCCGCCTTGCTCTCGGTCCTGGTCACCGCATCGCCGGCGAGCTCAAGCATGCCGATCTGCTCCGGCGTAACCTTCTTCAGCACAGCTTTCTGCTCGGGCGTGGCCGCGGCGTCGATGCGCTCGTAATAGGGCACGCCGAATTCCTCTGTGAGTTTTTCAAAGCGCTGGCTTGGATTCTGCTTGGTTACCGCGGTGATCTCGGCGGCGAGCAGGCCCAAGATGAGTCCGTCCTTGTCGGTGGCCCACACGGTGCCGTCCTTGCGCAGGAACGAGGCGCCGGCGCTTTCCTCACCGCCGAAGCCGAACGAACCGTCGACGAGACCGTTGACGAACCACTTGAATCCGACCGGCGTCTCGACGAGCTTGCGACCGATTTTGTTCACCACACGATCGATGATGGCGCTGGAGACGATGGTCTTGCCCACCGCCGCATCCTTGCGCCAGTTCGGGCGGTGTACGAACAGATAGTCGATGCTTGCTGCGAGATAATGGTTCGGATTCATCAGCCCGCCGGTGCGGGTAACGATGCCATGGCGGTCGGCATCGGTGTCGTTGGCGAAAGCGACGTCGAACTTGTCGCGCATGCCGATGAGCTTGGCCATCGCATAGGGCGATGAACAGTCCATGCGGATCTTGCCGTCCCAGTCCAGCGTCATGAAGCGGAAGGTCGGATCGATCGCGGTATTCACGATGGTCGCATCGAGCTTGTAGCGCTCGATGATCGGCTGCCAGTAATGCACGCCGGCACCGCCGAGCGGATCGATGCCGATCTTGACGCCGGAGCCGCGGATCGCGTCCATGTCCACGACATTGGCGAGGTCGCTCACATAGGGCGTGATGAAATCGTAGCGCTTCACGAATTCGGATTTGCGGGCGCGCGCGATCGGGATGCGCCGGACGCCGGCCAAGTCGCGCTCGAGGAAGCCTTTGGCAGCCTTCTCCATGATGCCGGTGATGTCGGTATCGGCCGGGCCGCCATTCGGCGGATTATATTTGAAGCCACCATCTTCCGGCGGGTTGTGCGACGGCGTGACCACGACGCCATCGGCGAGGCCCGATGTGCGACCCTTGTTGTAGGTGAGGATGGCATGGGAGATGACGGGCGTCGGCGTGTAACCGTCCTGCGCGTCGATCATCACATGAACGCCATTGGCGGCAAAGACTTCCAGCGCGCTGACCAGCGCCGGTTCAGCCAGCGCATGGGTGTCGATGCCGATGAACAGCGGGCCGTCGATGCCGGCGCTCTTGCGGTAATCGCAGATCGCCTGGCTGATGGCGAGAATGTGGTTCTCGTTG
This sequence comes from Tardiphaga sp., assembly GCF_041424195.1. Classification (NCBI taxonomy): domain Bacteria; kingdom Pseudomonadati; phylum Pseudomonadota; class Alphaproteobacteria; order Hyphomicrobiales; family Nitrobacteraceae; genus Tardiphaga; species Tardiphaga sp. The sequence continues at coordinate 20,622 of NZ_JBGMOE010000046.1, forward strand.
AAGGAATTATGGAGCGCGGAGCCGCGATGGCCGGAGGTGCCGAAAGCAACGCGCTGGGCGGGAATCGTGGGGTCCGGCTTGCCGGCGAAATAGGCCGTCACCAGCCGAGGCACGTTGACCAGCAGGGACGGATCGATGGTTTTGCCGGCCAGCGGACTCACATGGGCAGCCATTTGTTCTCCTTCGTACAGCTAGAGCCCTGAAGCGGCGGAGCCGCCGCCGGGGATCAGGACTCTTGGCATGTTTTGGAGGACAAATCAGCTGTTTGCGAGGCGCCTGTGGCCCGCAACGGGGCTCAGGACCGGCCGAAGGTCCGGTGCGAGACCCATGCCAGCGGGACGGCGAAACAGACGAACATTGCGACCACGGCGGCGGCAACCAGCATACTGTCGAAAGGCATTTCTCTTCTCCCTGAGTGATGGAGAAGAGTGTGAGCCTCGCGCGATGACTGCGCCTTGAGATGGGTCAAAGGCGTATGTTTGAAGCGGCACCACGTCGGATAGGGTGAGCGAAGCGAAACCCATCGCTTTCTTGCGTACAAATGATGGGTTTCGCTCCGGCGCAAGCGCGCCTGCGCTCTACCCATCCTACGCATTTGAGATGGATCAAGATTGCGGTGGGAGATGCGGCGCTGCCCTCGCCCCGCCGCGCGAAGCAAAGCTTCGCTAGGCGGGGAGAGGGTGGATCGAGACGGGTGAGGGGGAGTTTCAGTTGAGACTCCCCCTCACCCGCCCTCCACATGCTTCGCATGAAAGGCGACCTCTCCTCGCAAGCGGGGCGAGGTAAGAAAACGAAGCTAGGCCGCGGCGAGTTGATCCAGCCGGTCGGTGGACAGCAGGCGCACGCCATCGGGCACCACGACCACGGTCTTTTCCCTGGCGAGTTTGGTCAGCGTGCGGCTGACGGTCTCGATGGTCAGGCCGAGATAATCGGCGATGTCCTGCCGGCTCATGGGCAGCGGAATGTTGACCGATTTCGCGCCGATGCGGCCATAGCGGGCCTGCAGGTTCAGCAGGAAGGCGGCGACCTTCTCGTCGGCGGTACGACGGCCGAGCAGCAGCATCTGGTCCTGCGCAAGGCTGAGTTCATGGCCGGCGAATTCATGCAGGCGGCGCAGCAGATGCGGCTTGCCGTCGACATAGGTCAGGAAAGCGGCGCGGCTGAAGCGGCAGACGCGCACGGGCGTTACGGCCTCGGCGGCGACGCCGTAGCGGTCCATCAGCGCAAGTCCGAGGAAGTCGCCCGGCAGCGCGAAGCCGACGATCTGACGGCGGCCATCGGGCAGCGACTTGTACAGCCGGACGATGCCTTCGGTGACATTGAACACGCTGCCGGCCAAGGCGCCCTGGTCGAACAGCATGGTCTTGGCCGGGAAATTCTTGACCTGGCTGAGGCGGTCGAGCTCGTCGAGTTCCGCCGGCTCCAGGGCGCCGCAGACGCTGAACAGGCGCACCTTGCAGTCGTCGCAGCCGTTTCCGCCGCGGCCGTGCTTGCAGTCGTGCTCTCCGGCACAGGTCTCGACCGCTGGCTCTGCGAAGGTCATGGCAGTGTCCATCTCTGGTTTCGTCTTGCGAGGCTGATAATCACTCTACACCATTTGACATGGATCAATCCCGGACGCTTTGACCCATATCAATGCCGGAACAGCCCATCCCCGCCAATTTTGCCGGCCATGCGGGAATCCAGCCATGAATGAGGAATATCAGGCGCAACCAATGACTTGGGCCGATGCCCGGGCCGCCTATCCGCTCGTCTATCTGCACGATGCCAGCATTACGCTGGATGCATGGCTGGATTTCGTGCGCCGGCGGACCGATGCCGATTCCGGCGACAACGGGTTGATCGTGATCCGCGACCGGCGCGACATCGTCCATGCGCTGTTTGCCTACCGCGTCGATCTCGACCTGCGCGGCTGCAACCAGCTCTGCATTGCGCAGCTGATCGTCGCCCAAATTCCCGGCTCGCAGATCGACCATGCCGTGGTTGCCTCGACCAGCCAGGTCGCAGCGTCGCTGCGCTGTCCGAGCATCGTCATCGAGCAGCCGTTTGATCTGATGCCCGGCTCCCCGATGCGGGCGCCCACAGCCGCGTGAGCGGCTCATTTCAAATCGGGAAATCCGATTGCAAGCACCAATAACATTCGTTTGTCAAAATTCAGGGCGGACCTAGGCTTGGTGGCACTCCGGGGCGGCGACGCCCGCCCCTCGATCATGCAGGAGCCGACCATGAAAATGATCATTCGCCCCGACGTATCGGTCGCTCTCGCGCTGTTCGCCTTTGCTGCGGCGGTCGTCGCACGCCTGACCAATGCCCGAGGATCTCGGCACAATGCCGATGAGATCGCGGCAATCGTTGCGACATCGGGACATCCGTCCGGCGCCTAGCCGAACCGACGCCTCGCATCACGTCCTCCTTGCCGGACGTTTCGGCGCTCGCGCCTGCCCTGCAGGCGCGGGCTTATTGTTGGCCGCGTCACGCGCGAGGCGATGCATGAGTGTGACCGCTTCGGCAATGACCGTGTCGTCGCGATCCCCGGGATAGGCGACATAAGCCGACATCGAAAACACCGGCGCGTTTGCGACCACATGCAATCGCCGAGCCTTCAGCAAGGGCGTAACGATGCGTCGCGGAAAATATCCGGAGCCGCCATTCTCCAGCACATGCTGCAAGCCGAGCCAGCCTATATTGGCAGTGAGCGATGGCCCTGCGAAATCCGGAAACAGCGCCATGTGGCGCGCGTAGAATTCCGGACCCCAGTCGATATAGACGTAACCCGGCTGCGGCAACGGCGCGCTGTTCCTGCTGGTCGACACCAGGATGAGATGGTCCTCGAACAACTGCTCGACCTTGAGCCCGGGCCGGCTCTGCGGCGTATACATCACACCGATATCGATACGACCTTCAACGAGGCCCTGCATCAATTCGGGTTCGAGGGCACTCTCGGCGCGGATCGCGATATCCGGATGTTTCGCGCGCATCAGCGGCAACCAGTGCAGCAGATACTCCTCCCACAATCCGATTCGACCGCCCACGGTCAGCGTACCGCTGAACCCCCTGGCGATGCCCACATCCTGCCGCGCCTGTTCCACCGTGCGCACCAGCGTGGACGCGTGTTTCTGAAACTGGCGGCCGGCCGGCGTCAGCGCGGCCCCCGCCTTGTTGCGCACGAACAGCGTCACGCGCAGCAACTGCTCCAGCGTCTGGATCCGCGCGCTCACCGTCGACTGCGTGACATGGAGCTTGTCCGCCGCGGCCGCGAAATTCCCCGCGCTCACCACCGCAAGGAATGTCCTGGCCAGTTCGGTATCCATGATGACGCTCTCCGGCTACGCGCCCTCGTCGAGTGCGACCATCTCGCGCTTCCTGCGCAGCGCCGGCAGCAAGGGCGCGATCAGCAGCACGACGGCCAGCACGAGACAGGCCGCCGAGATCGGCCGCTCGACGAAGGTCATCAGATCGCCCTGCGACAGGATCAGCGACTTGCGCAGATTGTTCTCCAGCAACGGACCGAGCACGAAGGCCAGCACCAGCGGCGCCGGCTCATAGCCGAACTTGCGCATGAAGTAGCCAATAACGCCGAAGCCGACCATGACATAGACGTCGAACACATTGTTGCTGCTGCAATAGACGCCGATGATGGTGAACAGGATGATGAGCGGGAATAGCACGTTGTAAGGCAGCTTCAGCAGCTTCACCCACATGCCGATCAGCGGCAGGTTCAGCACCAGCAGCATGACGTTGCCGATATACATGCTGGCGACGATGCCCCAGAACAGGCCGGGGTTCTGCGTGATCAGCAGCGGGCCGGGCTGCAGCCCGTGGATCACGAAGGCGCCGAGCAGCAGCGCCATCACCACATTGGGCGGAATGCCGAGGGTCATCAGCGGAATGAACGCGCCACCGGCCGCCGCGTTGTTCGCGGCCTCAGGTCCGGCGACGCCTTCGATGGCGCCATGACCGAAACGCTCCGGCGTTCTGGACAGACGTTTCTCCAGCGCATAGGACGCGAAGGATGCGACCACCGCGCCGCCACCCGGCAGGATGCCGAGGAAGAAGCCGAGGATGGTGCCGCGCCCGATGGGCCCGGCACTGGCTTTCCAGTCTTCCTTGTCGGGCAGAAGCTGCGTGATCTTCGCATTGATGATGTCGCGCTTGATGGCCTGCTCGGTGTTGAGCAGCACTTCGCCGAGCCCGAACAGACCCATCACCACAGGTACGAGGCCGATACCGTCGATCAGTTCGATGCGGCCGAAGGTCAGCCGCGGCTGCGCGGTGATGCTGTCGAGGCCGACAAGACCGAGCACGATACCGATGCAGGCCATCAGCAGCGCCTTGGCCATCGAGCCCTGGGTGAGGAAGGTCAGGACGACGAGGCCAAGCACCATCAGGCTGGCATATTCGGCGGGGCCGAAGGCAATGGCGACCGAGGCGAGCGACGGCGCCACCAGCATCAGCATCACCAGCGCGAAGGTGCCGGCGATGAACGAGCCGAGCGCGGAAATGCCGAGTGCCGGGCCGGCACGCCCCTGTTTCGCCATCTGGTGGCCGTCGATGCAGGTGACCACGGAGGCGGCTTCGCCGGGGATGTTGACGAGGATCGAGGTGGTCGAGCCGCCATACATCGAGCCGTAATAGATGCCGGCCATCATGATGATGCCGGACTCCGGCGTGCCGGACAGTGTGACAGGCAACAGCAGCGACATTGCCGAGATCGGGCCGATGCCCGGCAGCACGCCGACCAGCGTGCCGATGAACACACCGATGAAGCAATAGAGGATATTGACGGGCTGCAGCGCGATGCCGAAGCCGTGCATGACATTGACGAGAACATCCATGATCCGTGTTTCCCGTCAGCCGATTTCGAACATGCCCGAAGGCAACTGGATCAGCAGGGCGTGTTTCAGCACCCACCACACACTGAGCGGCGCCAGCACCGCGAGCGGGATCGCCAGCGTCCAGCGCACCGGATCGATGACGCGCAACAGCAGCAGCATCAACGGAATGGTCGAGATCAGGAAGCCGAGCGGCTCAAGCGCAAAGGCATAGGCCGAGAGGATGACGATGATCGCGACCGGCTTGCTCCAGCTTGCGCCTTCCCAGCGCGAGCCGAAGGTCGGGCCGCCTTCCGTGATCGAAGCGAGCACGATGGTCACGGCGAAAGCGCACATCAGCAGGCCGATATAGAACAGCATGAAGCCGGAGCCGGGGTCGTTGATGGTACCGAGCTTCAGCTTGAGGCCGGAGCGAATGACGAACACGCCAAGCGCAATGCCGATCACGCCGGTCCACAGTTCGGAATTGTTGAGCCGGAATGGCGGGCGGGTTTGGTCAGTCATCGCTTCTGTCCCGGGAAATCAAATTGAAATGAAGGCGCATGCGATGGTTTCATCGCATGCGCCCGATGTCGTTACGCGACGATCAATTCGCCTTCTTGCCCAGGCCGATGCTCTCGATCACCTTGCGCTCGGAATTGGTGACCTCGACGACGAACTTCTTGTAGTCCTCGGTGTTCTTGTAGTTCGGCACCATGTCGTATTTCGCCAGCGTCGCAATGACAGCGGGATCGTCGATGGCCTTCTTGAAGGCGTCGTGCAGCTTGGCGACGATCTTCGGATCCATGCCCTTCGGCCCGGCGATGCCGAACGGCGAGTCGTAGACCATCGGGTAGCCGCTCTCCTTCAAGGTCGGCGCATCCGGGAAGTTCGGCGAACGTTTGTCGGTCCATACCATCAGGAGGCGCAGCTTGCCGGCATCGACCAGCGGCCGCCAGCCGGTGGAATCCGCCTGCAGCATGGTGTGATTGCCGAGCACGGCGGCATTGGTTTCCGCGCCGCCCTTGAACGGCACCTGCGTGAGCTTGATGCCGGCCAATGCGGCGATCTGCTCCATGCCCACATGCAACGAGGTGCCGGTCCCCGGCGTCGCATAGGTCACCTTGCCGGGATTGGCCTTGGCGAAATCGACCACGTCCTTCCAGGTCTTGAATTGCGACTCCGCATTGGTGGTGATGCCGAAAGTATAGCCGGTGAGATGGATGATGTAGCTGAAATCCTTGTCGGGATTCCACGACACCTCCTGCATCAGCGGCAGACGGAACACCGTGATCGGAATCTGCGAGATGGTGTAGCCATCCGGCTTCGCCGCGGCCGCCATGGTCGCGGGACCGACTGTGCCGCCACCGCCGCCCTTGTTGTCGACGGCGATCGGCTGGCCGAGATGCTTGGACGCAGCATCGGCAATCGCACGCATCGAAATGTCGGTGGAGCCACCGGCCGGCCACGGCACGATCAGCGTGATCGGTTTGGTGGGATATTCCTGTGCCTGGACTGCACCGCCGAACATGGTGGCGGCCGCGGCGAGCGCGACGGCAGCGGACAAAGCAAAGCGATTGCGTTGCAACATGTATTTCTCCCTCTGCGATTCCGGGGTGATGCCCGGACCGGCTGTATTTTTATTGTCGTCGTTCAGTCTAGCGCGGAACAAACCCAAGAAAAGGACATGTTTCCGAACCGACTGCGCACGCGTCTGGCGTCACTTGCAATCAACGATGATTTGGTCGCCGCCGCAATTCGCAATGCGCATAGACCATGCGACATTCCGTCTGCACGCGGAGATCGCCGGACTGGAATATTGATCGCGGCGGAGAGAAATTCCGCCTGCAAAAATAACTGAAAGAATGTCACGGGCGATGTCGGATCGCGGCCGGCCCAAACGTCCTTTGCAGGACAATCGCTAAAGAGAACATTCAGAACGCATACCCACTGGAGTCCTTCCGATGAGCAAACTGATCTTCGTCAACCTGCCAGTCACCGACCTGCCCCGCGCCGTCGCCTTCTATGAAGCGGTGGGTGCCACCAAGAATCCGCAATTCTCCGACGACACCGCTGCCTGCATGGTGTTCTCCGACACCATCCACGCGATGCTGCTGACCCATGACAAGTATCGCCAGTTCACCTCGAAAAAGATCGTCGATGCGAAGACATCGAGCGAAGTTCTGATCTGCCTCTCCGCCGACAGCCGCGACGAAGTCGACGGCCTCGTCGCCAAGGCGAAGGCCGCCGGCGGCGGCCTGGATCCGACGCCGGTGCAGGATTTAGGCTTCATGTATGGCCGCAGCTATGAGGACCCGGACGGCCATATCTGGGAAGTGATGTGGATGGACATGGCCGCGGCGCAGGCTGCGATGGCGGACTGAGCAAGCAAGAAAGGGAACGACGATGTCGAAGATTTCCCCCTGCATCTGGTACGTGAACGAGGCCGAAGCGGCCGCGAAGTTCTACTGTTCGCTACTGCCGAACTCGTCTGTCGACACCGTGCAGCGCAGCCCGATCGACACGCCGTCCGGCAAGGCCGGTGACGTCCTCGTGGTCGGCTTCACACTGGCCGGTCAAAGCTTCATCGGCCTGAATGGTGGCTCGCCCGCCCAGTTCAGCCATGCGGTGTCCTTCACCGTCCATTGCGACGATCAGGCAGAAACCGACCGGCTCTGGGATGCCCTCCTCGCCAATGGCGGCAAGCCGCAACAATGCGGCTGGCTTAACGACCGCTGGGGCGTTCCGTGGCAGATCGTGCCCAAGGGCTTCACGGAGATGGTCGCCAGCGACAATATCGAAGGGTCGAAACGCGCCATGACGGCGATGATGGGCATGGTCAAACTCGACCTGCCCGCGCTGAAAAAGGCCTTCGATGGCGGCTAGATCCCGGTCATAAATGCCTGATCGGGCGGCGATAGCGGCCCGGCCCCAAAATCGGAGGCCGGGTGGCAGGAACATCGATTTCAGGCACCGATTTCAGACGCTGCCTTGCTTGACATCGAGTCCCCCGACTTCTTATATGCCGCGCATTCGCCGGGGGACAATTTGTCCCCTCCGGATACCGTGGCGGGGTAGCTCAGTTGGTTAGAGCACGGGAATCATAATCCTGGGGTCGGTGGTTCGAGTCCACTCCTCGCTACCAATTTTCTCCTTTGTTCACAGTATCTTAGGAAGCCTGCCACCGAGCGGGTTTTCTGCATTTTTGCGCTGTACCGAGGTGGCTGACAGCTTGGATCCGTCAGCCCACCCTCACCATTATCTTTAGCGCGTCGAGATCGCTTCCCTAAAATCGGCCAGGTCACGGTTGAACCGCTGCGCTTCCTCCAGGAATGGCGCGTGTCCGGAATCCGATAGATCTTTAGACTTTCGTGAAATCGGGCTTTCGCTTCTCTATAAAGGCAGAGAAGGCCTCGCGGGCTTCCGCGCTCTGAAGCCGCTCCTTGAAAAGAGCGCTCTCCTCCGCAATCCTTTCGACCATTTCCTGCTGCTCCCGCATCAAAAGCTTTGTATGGCGAAGTGCGCCCGTCGGACGCTGCGTCAATGTCAGGGCGGCGGTCGCCGCCCTCCCACGAACCTCGCCGAGAGGGACAACGGCATTGGCAAGTCCGCATTGAAGTGCAGTTGCGGCATCCATCGGCTCTCCCAACGCGAACATGGCATAGGCCCTCACGTGCCCGATCCGCGAAGGGAGCAACCAACTCGACGCGGCTTCGGGCACCAGCGCCAGATTGACGAAAGGCGTGATGAGGCGCGCATTGTCCGCCAGGTATACGAGATCGCAATGCAGGAGCATTGTGGTTCCGACCCCGACGGCGTTTCCCTGGACGGCCGCGACAAGCGGCTTGGTCGCCTTTGCTAGATTGCCGATGAACCGGAAAGCGGGACTGTCGCTGGTTTCGTTTGCCTTGGACTGGGCCGCGAAGTCCGCCAGGTCGTTGCCGGAGGTGAAGCTGTCGCCATCGCCCTGAAACAGAACGACCTTGACGGCGGGATCCCTTTCGGCGCGTTCGAGGCCTTCCGACATCGCGTTGTACATCGCTCCGGTCAGCGCGTTCTTCTTCTCGGGGCGCGAGATCGTGAGCGTCATCACGCCATCGACGACGTCCGTCTTCACATGATCCGTCATACCATGGTCCTCAGCTTGCGGCGCGCAGGGGTTCGCGGGCAGAGGCGTCGAGAAAACCGGTCAAGCGCTGGCGGATGATGCTTTCGGCGTCCGCCATGATGCGATCGATCAGTTCCTTGACGGTCGGGATGTCGTTGATGAGGCCCGCAACCATGCCGCAGCTCCAGGCGCCGGCGTCCATGTCACCGTCGACCATGACTTTCGGATACACGCCCGCCACTTCGTTGATGATGTCGCCTATGACCAATGAGTCGCCCTTAACGCGTTCGGTTGCGATCAGCCGCTCGACTCCGGCGTTATTGAGAACGCGCTCGGTATTCCTCAGCGAGCGCATCACCAGACGCGTATCGAGTTCCGACGCCTTCACAATCGCATCCTTGACGTTCTGATGGACCGGCGCCTCTTTGGTTGCCACGAACCGGGTGCCCATGTTCATGCCCGCAGCGCCCATCGCGAGCGCCGCAACCAGACTACGCGCGTCGGCCATCCCTCCCGATGCAACGAACGGGATCTTCAGCTCTTCGGCAGCACGCGGCAGCAGAATCATGTTTGGCATGTCATCTTCGCCGGGATGGCCGCCGCATTCGAAGCCGTCGACGCTGACGGCGTCGCAGCCGATCTTCTCCGCCTTCAACGAATGGCGAACGGAAGTGCACTTGTGGATGACCTTGATCCCCGCCTCTTTCAGGGCTGGCATATATTGCTCAGGGCTTCGACCTGCGGTCTCCACCGCCTTGATGCCACCTTCCTTAATGGCGGCGATGTATTCTGGATAGGGCGGCGCGTCGAACGTCGGAAGAAATGTCAGGTTCACACCGAACGGCTTGTCGGTCATGTCATGACAGCGCGCGATCTCCTTCGCGAGCTTCTCGGGCGTGCGCTGGGTCAATCCGGTGATAATGCCGAGGCCGCCGGCATTCGAGACGGCCGCGGCGAGTTCGGCAAAGCCTACATAGTGCATGCCGCCCTGAATGATGGGATGTTCGATCCCGAACAGGTCTGTGATCGCGGTTCTCATGATCGTCTCCGACTCTCGCTGTTTAGGTTTCTGATTATCAGTGAACGATCTCGAGCAAACCCGCGGCACCCATCCCGCCGCCGACGCACATCGTCACCACCGCGTACTTCGCCTTGCGACGACGCCCCTCGATCAACGCATGACCCGTCAATCGCGCGCCGGTCATGCCATAGGGGTGACCGACCGCGATGGAGCCGCCGTTGACGTTGAGCCTCTCGGGATCAATGCCGAGTTTGTCGCGGCAGTAGATAACCTGAACCGCGAATGCCTCGTTCAATTCCCAAAGGTCGATGTCGTCGATCGTAAGACCATGACGTTTGAGGAGACGCGGGACGGCGAAGATCGGACCGATGCCCATCTCGTCGGGCTCGCAACCCGCCGAGACGAAGCCACGAAAGATCCCGAGTGGCTTCAGGCCCTTCTGGGCGGCGAGCTTGTCACTCATGATAACGGTGGCGCTGGCACCATCCGATAGCTGGCTCGCGTTGCCGCCGGTGATCGTGTAGCCGGGGCCCTTCGCGGGCTTCACCTTGGCCAACCCCTCGGCGGTGGTGTCGGGACGCGGGCCCTCGTCTGTCGAGAGCGTGATCTCGTTGTAGGAGATGGCGCCGGTCTCCTTGTTCGTCACGGCCATCGTCGTCTTGATCGGCGCCAGTTCGTCATTGAAGCGGCCGGCCTGCTGCGCGGCCGCGGTACGGCGCTGACTTTCGAGACTGTATTCGTCCTGCGCGTCCCGAGAGATGTTGTAGCGTTTTGCGACGTTTTCGGCCGTATCCAGCATGGCGATGTAAGCGTCGCCTTTGATCGCCAGCAGCTCTGGGTCAACCGCGTGCCACTGATTCATATGCTCATTCTGGACGAGGCTTATGGATTCACCGCCTCCACCGACCGCGACCTCCACGCCATCGAAGATCACCGACCGAGCGGCAAGCGCGATCGCCTGAAGCCCCGACGCGCACTGTCTGTCGATGGTGGTGCCGGCGACCGTGATGGGAAGACCGGCGCGAAGCAGAGCCTTACGCGCGATGTTCGACCCCGTCGTGCCCTGCTGCATGGCGCATCCCATCACCACGTCCTCGACTTCTCCCCCGACGATGTTCGCACGAGCGAGCGCCGCCGAAATGGCGTGTCCCATCATGGTCGCACCTTCGGTATTGTTGAGCGCGCCCTTGTAGGCCTTTCCGATCGGGGTGCGAGCGGTCGATACGATTACGGCTTCGGTCATTTACTATTTCCTTTGCTGCATGGAACGGGCGTGACTGAGTGTCACGCTGCGCGGGCGAATCGCATCAGATGGAAAGCGGGGTCGCCGAACTGGATGTCGATGGCGCCGATCCGCTTGAAATAGTGACCGACCTTGAGCTCGTCGCTCATGCCCATGCCACCGTGCAGCTGGATCGCCTGTTCGCCGATAAAGCGCGCAGCATATCCGACCTTTGTCTTCGCACCGGAGGCGAGCTTCGTGACATCGGCGTCGTTGGACGCCAGCGTCAGGGTCAGATGCTGCATGAGTGAGACGGATTCCTGCAGCGCGATGAACATGTCGACCATTCGATGCTGCAGCACCTGAAATGATCCGAGCGTCACCCCGAACTGCTTGCGGGTCTTGCTGTAGTCGAGTGTCGCCGCGTTCAATTCGGTCATCGCGCCTATGGCCTCGGCACACAATCCGCCGATGGCCCGGTCGCGGCAGTTTTCGAGTGCAGCACTCCCCTGGCCTTCGCGTCCGAGCAGGTTGCTCGCCGGGACTCGGACATCCTTCAGCGTGATCTCGGCCGCCCGCCTGCCGTCGATCGTCCGGTAGCCTTGCATGTGCAGACCGGCCGCCCGGCTGTCGACGATGAAGAGGGACACGCCGTCGCGATCGCCGTCCCGGCCGGACGTCCTTGCGGAGACGATCAATCGGTCGGCCCACGGAGCACAGATCACGGCGGCTTTTGTTCCCGACAGGACGTAGTCATCGCCACGTCGGTCGGCGGACACCGACACCTTGTTGAGATTGTAGCGAGATCCGGGTTCGGCCCAGGCCAGCGCCCATGTCGCTTCCCCCGCGGCGATCTCGGCGAGCAACTCCTGGCGTTGACCATCGGTGCCCAAAGCCTCGATCAGCCCTCCCGCCAGCACGACGGTCTCGAAATATGGCTCGACGACAAGGCTGCGGCCGAACTCCTGCATGACGATCATGGTCGTCAACGGGCCGTTTCCAAGGCCGCCATGTTCCTCCGCGAACGGTGCCGCCAGAAGACCGAGGTCGGCGAACTTTGCCCACACCGCGCGACTCCAACCATCTTCGCCCGCGACGATCTTCGCTCGGTCATCGAAGCCGTATTCATCCTTCAGGAAGCGTTGCACGCTGTTGCGGAGCAATTCCTGGTCTACGGTCAGTTCGATGTCCATGGACGCCTCTCCTGGTGCGGGTCAAAGACCGAGCACGGCTTTCGCGATGATGTTGCGTTGAATCTCGTTGGATCCGCCGTAGATGCTGAGCTTGCGCGAGTTGAGGTATTTTTCAGCCGACGTATGCCCATACTCAGGCCCGGGCATGAAACGGTTGCTACTGACGGGATGCTCCCGAAGAGCGACGCCGTAGTTGCCCATCGCGCGGTGCGTGAGGTCGGTAATGCGCTGGAAGATCTCGGTGCCTCTGATCTTGAAGAGCGATGCGGCCGCGCCGGGATCGATACCGCGCGACATCTGCGCGACGACCCTCAATTCCGTCGCTTCGAGGGCCAGCACATCCAGTTCGACACGGGCGATCTCACGGATGAACTCCGCGAAACTCGGATCGTCCTCGGGAATTTCAGCCCTGACGATGTCCTTGAGCCGCCGCAGGTACCGGGTCGAACGACCGATACCCGCCATACTGGTGCGTTCGTTGCCGAGGAGGAATTTTGCGTAGGTCCAGCCTTTGTTCTCCTCGCCGATCAGATTCTCGATCGGCACCCGCACGTCCTCAAGGAAGACGTCGTTGACCTCATGTGAGCCGTCGATGGTGATGATCGGGCGCACGGTGACGCCGGGCGTCTTCATGTCGATCAACAGGAAGGAGATACCCGCCTGGGGCTTTGCGGACGGATCGGTGCGGACGAGACAGAAGATCCAGTCCGCGTGCTGCGCGAGAGTAGTCCATGTCTTGTGTCCGTTGACGACGTAGTGATCGCCGTCGCGAACCGCCTTGGTCCTGACGGACGCTAGATCCGACCCCGAACCCGGCTCCGAGTAACCTTGGCACCACCAGTCCTCGCCTGACAATATGCGTGGCAGGAACCTCGCCTTCTGCGCGTCCGTCCCGAAGGTGTAGATGACCGGGCCGACCATGGTCACGCTGAAGGCGAGCGGCGGAAGCGTTCCCGTACGCGAGGTCTCCTGCTCCCAGATGAAGCGCTGGGTCAGCGACCAACCGGGGCCGCCATATTCCTTCGGCCAGAGCGGCGCGATCCAGCCCTTCTGATGGAGGATCCTGTGCCAAAGGAGCGATTGCTCTTTCGTGAGATCCGTCTCGGGATTCGCGACACGCATTTCCTTCGGGTAGTTTTCTGCGATGAAGGAGCGAGCTTCGTCACGGAATGCCGCGTCTTCGGCCGAGAGGTTGAGCTCCATGGCGAGCTACCACTTCTCGCCGAATGGACGAATCTCATGCTCGAAGGTCCACGCGTCGCGCGGTTGCTGGTAGAGGGACCAGTATGCCTCGGCGACCGCCGCCGGCCGCATGAGCCGGTTCGGATCGAGGTTTTCCATCGCCTTCGGCCCTTCGCGGCTGGTGATCAACTGCCGCACCCATTCCGTGTCCACGCTAGAGTCGATGATCAGGTGCGCGACATGAATGTTCTTTGGCCCGAGTTCCCGGGCCATCGATTGCGCGACGGCCCGGAGACCGAACTTGGCGCTCGCGAAGGCTGCGAAACCGTTGCCGCCGCGCAGGCTTGCCGTCGCTCCGGTGAAGAAGATGTTCCCCTTCCCGCGTGCCAGCATTGCCCGGGCTGCCTCGCGCCCAGCGAGGAATCCCGAATAGCACGCCATTTCCCAGACCTTGCGGAACACCCGCTCCGTGGTCTCGACGATCGGAAAATTGACGTTGGCGCCGATATTGAAAACGCACACTTCCAAAGGAGCATGGGCGTCGGCATCGGAGATGAATTTCACCATCTCATCTTCCTTGCGCGCATCGAGAGCCCGTCCAAACACGGTCCCACCGGCAGCCTCGATCTCCTTGATCAGCGGCTCCAGCTTCTCACCCTGGCGCCGGCCTACGAATACCGTGAAGCCTTCGGCTGCGAATTTTTTGGCGATTTCACCGCCGATGAAGTCGCCGGCGCCGACGACGGCGACCGTTGCATTGCGTTTTTCCAACTGAGTTCTCCCGGAAGCGAGTTTGGCGCGACGACAGCCGCCGCGATCTGATTAGCTGCGCAGCGACTCCGCCAGCTTGTGTTTGAGGATCTTGCCAGTGGACGTGGCCGGCAGCGCCGGCAGCACGATGATCTCGGAGGGGCGTTTGTAGGATGTCAGTTGAGGGCTGACATGTGCGATCAGGTCGTCGGCGGTCGTCTCGGTACCCTGAAGAAGCTGCACGAAGGCCACGACCTCCTCGTTGCCCTCGACGGGTCGGCCGACGACCGCGCATTGCACCACGGAGGGATGCGTGCTTAGCACCGCTTCGATCTCCGCCGGGTAGACATTGAAGCCTGACCGGATGATCATTTCTTTCGTGCGGCCTACGATATAAAGGCAGTCGCCTTCGAAGCGCGCCAAGTCACCCGTGTTGAACCATCCGTCCGGATCGATCGCCTTTGCCGTGAGGTCAGGCGCGCGGTAGTAGCCGCGCATCACGTTGCGACCACGGACATGAAGCTCGCCGACCTCACCCGCGGGCTTCGCCGCGCCATCCATTCCCAGGATCTTCGCTTCGATGCCAGGCAACAGTGGCCCCACAGCCTGGTCGTCGCGCGGGGCATCGATGCGTACCCCCGACAGGCCGGGCGAGCACTCGGTGATCCCGTAACCGTTCAGCAACGGAAGCCCGAGCTCCTGCTGCACTCGGGACTTGAGCTCGAGATCAAGCGGCGCCCCGGCCACGGCAATGAGGCGCAGCGAACCTGGATCGAGCCTCTCCAGACCGTTGACAGCTTTGTACTCCAACAGCCGCTGATAGGTGGCAGGAACGCCGTTGAGGATGGTGATGCCCTCTTCCGCGATCGCCTTCGCCAGCGCGGCTGGATCATATTTGGCGACCAGCCTGACAGTGGCGCCGGTCATCAGCGTCATGACCAGCAACGATATCCCGACGATGTGCGAGATCGGCAGCACGATGTACTGCTTGTCCGCGGGTGTCATGCGACGAATTTCGGCCGTCGTCTTTGCGCTGACGAGGAGATTCTCATGCGTCAGCATCACGCCCTTCGGCGTGCCGGTCGTGCCCGACGTGTAGATCAGGACGGCGACCTGGTCCTTCGCGCGTTCCTCGACCGGTTCGGGAGACGTCTCCTCATTAAGTGCCGTGATCGCGACCTCGGAAAGAGGGCCAATTGTCTGGACCTGAGCCTCGTATCGCGTGGCATGGGTGGCCGCTTCCTTCGAAACGCCGACGGTAAGCAGCACGCGCCTGGCGCCGCTGTGATCCCTGATCTGATCCAGTTCGCGTGCGGACAGCCGCGGATTCACGACGATGGCCCAGACATCGAGACGGCTCGCCGCCAGAAGAAGGCCAGCGAGAGCAATGCTGTTTTCACTGACGATCATCAGGCGATCGCCCGGCCTCATGCCGATTTTCGTCAGATCCCGCGCGATGTCGGCGACCGCGTCGCGCAGGTGGCCGTAGGTCCAGGATCCCCCATCGTCGACCAGCGCGACCCGGGTCGGCGTTTCCGCTGCATGTCGATCGATGACGCTGTGGATGCGGCGAGGTAGCGAGGCAAGTATGCGGGTCGCGTCGTCCGGCTCAACCGTCTTCAACATTTTTGTCCTCCCTGGGAAGAGCCGCTTTGGCGCGGCCTCTATCGGTGATTGAATGACCTAGGCTGTTCTCGACCTGAGCGCGGACCTCTGCTCGACGATCGCTTCTTCGACGTCCCTGAGACTGTCCTTACCGAAGAAGATCTCGCTTCCGACAAAGAAGGTTGGCGACCCGAACGACCCGCGAGCAACCGCGTCATTCGTGTCCTTGATGAGTTTCTGCTTGACGTCGTCCTGCTGCGCCCGGGCGATCAACCTGTCGATGTCGATGCCGGAGGACTTGAAGGCCGCGACAAAGACGTCGGGGTCATCCATCTTCTTCGGCTCTTCCCACATGTGATGGTAGGCCGCGGTAAAATACGGCTCGAACACGCCTTCGAACCGGGCCGCGACCGCGCCGCGCATCAACATCAGCGTGTTGACCGGAAAAAAAGGGTTGCTCCTGAATTTCGTAATGCCGTGCCGCCGGATGAACCGCTCCGACTCCAGCTTCTGGTATTCAGGCTTGTTCTTGATACCGCGCAGGGATTCTGCGGGCGACATGTTGCCGGTGGCCTTGTAAATGCCCCCTAACAGGACGGGAACGTACTCGAATTTAATGCCGGTGCGACGCTCGATGCCAGGCAGCGCTGCCTCTGCAAGATAGGCATTCGGACTACCAAAATCGAAATGGAATTCTGGCTTCAATCGGTCGGTCACACACGCCTCCTCTTCGATCTTCGTGGGCGCGATCGAGCGTCCGCCCTTACATTCACGCTATAGTTCTATTTTAGAACTGTCAATCGACAGAACCATTACCGGGGCACGAGGGCAATATCTCTATTGTTTTGAGGTACGTACCAAAATAGAATGTATCGAATACGCTGTCCGGAGAGACTAAATGAAATGGGATGCACTTGAGGAGGAGCCGTGCTCGCTGGCACGCACTGTCGCAGTCATTGGCGACCGCTGGAGCCTGATGATTTTGCGCGAGTGCTTTCTGCGCAAGCGCAGGTTCGATGCTTTTCAGGCGTCGCTCGGCATCACGCGGCATCTGCTGGCCGACCGGCTCAAGAAGCTCGTTCGCTTCGGCGTTCTGCGACGCATTCCTTATATGGAAGCACCCAAGCGGTACGAATACATTCTGACGCAGAAGGGTCTCGACCTCTACCCGATCATCATGTCGATCGTCCATTGGGGCAACATCCATATGGTCGACTCGCGCGGCAGGCCGATGCTTCATGAACACAAAACATGCGGCAAGTATTTCGACCCGCTTATGATTTGCTCGGAGTGCGGTGAGCCGGTGCTCGCCAAGGAAGTCCACGTCCATCCAGGTCCCGGAGCTCGCGAGGCCGTTGCATCCAAAGGAAGAAAGACTAAAGCAAGCGCCGCTTGATTCCTTGGCCCATCCGCCCGCTGTTGGGACGGACCAAGGAAATAGCCCGGTCACTCCGAGCTTGCGTCCAGCACCTCGCCAAACGGCTCCCAGCTCGTCCCGCTCCAGCGCTGTAACTGCAGCTGTGTCCAGACCATGTTATTGGTTGGACTGGTGTTGATCCGGATGCCGGGTGCGGCCACCGGCAACGCCATGTCGCGGATGGCCTTTGCCTGTATCACGATGTTCTTCCGCGACAGATCGTCACCACATTGCTTGAGGATCCGCTCCAATATCATGCCCTGCATGTAACCCGTCAGGTAACTGGTGTTGCTGTAATCCGAGCCGGGCAGATACTTTTCGAAAAAGGCCTTGTAAGCCTTCACACCTTCGTCGTTCTCCCATCGCACGTCCGAAGGGTCTTTGCTGATGGTGCCGACGACGACGCCTACGGATTTGTCCAGTCCCGCCGGACGCAGCGTGCCTCCGACCGAACTTGACGGAAAATTGATGACAACCGTCGCCTTCCAGCCGATCTCGGAAGCCTTTCGGATGGCCTGTGCGGCGAACTTCGGCGTGCCGGCGATGAAGAGCGCTTCGGCACCTGAGCTCTTGAGATTGACGACCTGCGAGTCGACCGTCGGCTCCGATACTTCGTAAGCAGCAGTTACGACGCGCTTGTCGAAATCCGCCTTCATGAACGAGCGGAAAGCGTTCACGTAGTCCTTCCCCAAGTCGTCGTTCTGGTAAAGGATCGCGTATTTCGCCGTCGGTAGCGCCTTGTTCAAGAACTTCGCGTAGATCTTACCTTCGGTGTCGTAGCTGACCAGGCCGGTTGTGGTCAGCGGAAACTCCTTCCCATCGGTGAACTTGCTTGAACCGCTCACCACGGCAATGCTGGGTACGCCCTTTCCTTTGAGGTACTTGGCGACGGCAGTATTTCCCGCTGTCCCGAGCTGGCCGAAGATGAAGGACACTTCGTCGCTCTCGACGAGACGCCGGACATGCTCGACGGCTTTCGGCGGGCTGTAGGCATCATCGAGAGCGATGTAGTTGATCTTTCGGCCGTTGATGCCTCCGCGATCGTTGATCGATTGGACGTAGGCGACCAAGCCTTTGCCCGTTAGTCCGATGGAGGAGGCTGGACCGCTGAACGGGTATACGCCTCCGATCTTTATCTCTCCGGACGTGATGCCGGGAGCGTCTGCCGCGCGGGCCTCCACGCAGCCAAACAAGCAGGCAAGCGACATCGCTAACGCAGTCGATATTCGACGCATCGTAATCCTCCCCTGAAGCTCGCCGAGTGACAGGTACGGCGGCATGCGATCATTGGATCGCGATTTTCGGCTGAGCGCCGACGCCTGGATTAGTCAGTTCTTTTTTAGAACCTGTCAATGGCGATTTCGGACCCCCTCCCGCTCCACCTGCCGGGCGCGCGACATTTCAAAGGCGGTTTGGGCCACGAGCAGCCATGCCAAGGGGGTCACGGGCTGACACATAGTCCGGCGTCCGCTGACCAAACCAGAACCCGTTGCAACACGCTGCTCTGATTAGGCAGCCGTACGGCCGAGGCGCACGGGTTGCTGGAGCGGCGCGAGGTGCAAGGCGTCGTAGTGCTTGACCCACACGCCTGATTGGCGCCGCTTATTGTGCGGGACCGAAGATCGATTTGGACCGATCCCAGCAGCCGTCGTGACAGGCGTTCGCGAAGACTTTTTGTCGAGGAAGGTCGAAGTCCTGGATTTTTGATCTTGCTTACGTCTTCCGAACCTCGCACCCCCTCAGAAAGAGAGCGGCACAGGTACGGACGCGGGCCTCGATCTCCCGGCGCGGCGGAAGCGGCGCGCCACCAAAAATAGCAGCGCGTTGCGGCGCTGACGCGATCATCCCTATGAGAATTCCGGCAGCTTCATCGACGTCTTCCAGGGCGATGGCGCCGCAGTCACGTTGTACCCGTAGCCAGCCTGCCAGGGAATCGACCATGCGCTGCATTCCGTTGCGATAGAACGTACCCGCGATATCGCTGAATTTGCCCGCTTCCTGCAGCACCATGCGCTGCAGAGCTACCACCTCTTTGTCTAGAGCCAACTCTGCGCAAACCGTCAGCGCATGACGAAGGGCGTGCTCGAGGCCCGCATGCGCGCCCGTCGGCAGGCTGACGCTAGTCAGGACGCGATCAAGGCGCTCGGACACCATGCCCTCGAACAGAGCGGCCTTGCTGGGAATCAACCGGTACAGAGTTTTGGTGGAGACGCCCGCGTGGCGAGCGACGGCCTCCATGCTGGTGGCAGCAAACCCGCTGCGCGCAAATTCGTGTCGCGCGCTCTCATAGATGACCTTGCGCGTCTCGTCGTCCGGCCGCTGTTGCGGCCGCCCCCGGTCGCGCCGATCAGAGGGAGTTCTGGTACGAGCCATGCTTTTAAATGATGCCTGTCATTCCATTGACACCTGAAAGATAAATCCTAGTTTGGAAAATATCAAGTTTCCTAAATATCCGGCTCAAGCGTCGGACGGACAGAAGCTCCAGGAACAACCGCCATGAACAGTCATTCGCCATCTTTCCCCACAATCGACGGCCCAATCTCCGGCGACGCGGCCCGCAGCCTGCAGCCCGTCACCGAAAAAATGGCAGATGATGCCACTACCGCGCCGGGTGCTGCCAGACTCAACCTTCGCCGATTGCTAATGACAGGCGCTGCGTTGGCTGTGGTAGCCGGAGCGGCGTGGTATGGCTGGAACTACTGGACCGTCGGCCAGTATCTGGTCTCAACCGACGACGCCTACGTCAAGGCGGACAACACCACTGTCGCCCCCAAGGTCTCAGGCTATCTGCATCAGGTATTGGTTGGCGACAACGAGCGCGTGAAGGCTGGCCAGATCGTGGCACGGATCGACGACCGCGACTTCAAGATCGCACTCGACCAAGCAGATGCTGATGTCGCCGCGGCGGAAGCGGCAATCGCCAGCAAGCGGGCACAGCTTGAAGTGCAGCAGGCCGTCATCAACGCCGCCATCGCGACCCTTGGCGTCGATCGTGCGGCGTTGACCTTCGCCGCGCAAGATAGCAAGCGATACACCGACCTCGCCGCCACCGGTTCGGGGAGCCTGCAGAACGCGCAGCAAGCGCAGTCGCGCATCGCCAGCGCGCAAGCCGTGCTGGAACGAGATGCGGCCAATCTGGTATCCGCGCAGAAGCAGGTCGACCTGCTCAATGCCGGGATCGTCCAGGCCACCGCGAGCCGGGCGCGCGCTATTGCGCTTCAAGGCCAGGCCCGGCTTAATCTTGGCTACACCGCTATCGTAGCTCCCGTGGACGGCGTCGTCGGCAACCGCTCGCTGCGCACCGGCCAATATGTGCAAGCCGGGACACAGCTGATGTCGGTGGTGCCGCTCGACGGCGCCTACGTCGTCGCGAACTTCAAGGAAACCCAGCTGACCGATGTGCGCAAGGGCCAGCCTGTCGATATTGAGGTCGACATGTTTCCGGGTCATGTCGTGCACGGTCATGTTGACAGCATTGCACCTGCGAGCGGCCAGGAATTCGCGTTGCTACCACCCGACAACGCCACCGGAAACTTCACCAAGGTGGTGCAGCGAATTCCGGTGAAGATTGCGCTGGATCGCGGCAACAGCGCACTGATCGAGTTGCGACCAGGCATGTCGGTGATCCCGACCATTGAGACGCGAGGCTCCGCACGGGACGGTCAAACCGTGGCGACGACCAAAACGTCATCCAAAATCTCTGGAGCCTCGTGTCATGTCAAATCCGATCCCCTCAGCCTCGATCGCCGCATTGCCGACTTCGCGCGGCAGATTTGAGCCTGCGGCCGATCCTGACCGCGCCAGTCTGACGATCTGGGTCGCGGTATTGGCCTCTATGATCGGCTCGTTCATGGCGATCTTGAACATTCAGATCACCAACGCCTCGTTGCTCAATATCGAAGGAGGTATCGGCACTGGCGTCGATAACGGGTCGTGGATCTCGACTTCCTATCTGATCGGCGAGATCGTTGTCATCCCGCTCACCGACTATCTCAGCCGTGTGTTCTCGTTCCGGCGCTACATGCTGGCCAGCGCGACATCGTTCGCGCTCTTTTCAGTTGCCTGCGCTTTCACCCACGACCTGCCATCGATGATCGCCATGCGCGGCCTGCAGGGTTTCGCCGGTGGCGTTCTGATCCCGATGGCATTTACTCTGGTGCTTACGAAACTGCCAAAGGCGCAGCAGCCGATCGGATTGGCGATCTTTGCCTTGTCGGTAACGTTCGCTCCGGCGATTGGGCCAACCATCGGGGGCTATCTGACGGAGAATTACGGCTGGCAGACGATCTTCTTCGTCAACGTACTGCCAACTATCGTGATGGTGACCGCGCTCGCCCTGACCTTGGAACACAAGCCGATGCAACTCGGCCTCCTCAAGGAGGGGGACTGGGCGGGAATCTTCACCATGGCCGTAGGCCTTTCGGCACTGCAGACAGTGCTCGAGGAAGGCAACAAGGATGACTGGTTCGCGTCGTCGTTCATTCTGCGCCTCGCCGCCATAGCGCTTGTCAGCCTGGCAGCGTTCGTATGGATCGAGCTGACCGTCGAAAAACCGCTGATCCGGCTGCGGCTGTTGACGGGCCGAAACTTCGGTTTCGGCACCATCGCCATGACGCTGCTGGGGTTCGCGCTGTTTGGCTCGGTTTACATCCTGCCGGCCTATCTTGGGCAGGCGCAGGGCTATAATGCCGAACAGATCGGTGCGGTATTGGCCTGGACGGGGTTGCCGCAGCTCGTCCTGATCCCGCTCGTGCCGCGATTGATGAAGCGATTTGACACCCGTTACATCGCCGTCGTTGGGCTTTCCATCTTTGCCTATAGCTGCTTCATGAATACAGCCATGTCGCCCGACTATGCCGGTGACCAACTCTGGATTCCGAATATTGTGCGCGCTATCGGCCAGGCTATGGTGCTCACACCACTCACCTCGGTCACCACCGGAGACATCGCGCCACAGGACGTGGCCGCGGCATCGGGCATCAGCAACATGCTGCGCAATCTCGGCGGCGCCATCGGCACAGCGACCCTGGCCACGGTGATTACCAAGCGCCAACAGTTTCACTCCAACATCATCGGCCAATCGGTGACGCTCGGCCGGGAGGAAATCCGTAATCGGATCGCGCAGATGACCGACTACTTCATGGCACATGGCGTACCGGACACTGCGGCGGCACGTGAGCAATCCATCATTGCGCTCGGCAAGGCCGTCAAGCACCAGGCGCTTGTGATGGCTTTCAGCGACACCTTTGCTGTAATTAGCGCGGTGCTCGTGCTCGCTGCTGCGGCGGTTTTATTGACACGCAAAGTGAAAGGGAGCGGCGCCGGAGCTCATTGAATAAAAACGAATCTTGCTAACTTTAGCGCTGGCTCCTACGAGGCGAGAAAATCTCTGTATGCACTAAGGTGGCGAGGAGTTCGCAGCCGAGCGCACCGTTGTGAGCGTCTTGCAAGCGGCCCGGTGGCCGTTGTCTGTGGGTACCTGCGCGACGGCGCGGGTCACGTCGAGCGACGTCAGGCCGACGAGAGTCTTCGGCCGAAGCGCCGTGACCGGCGGCTTAACGAAGGAGAGCCTGACATCAGGCTTGACCCGACCAGCCGACCACTGCGGCTGCTTGAGGGATTCCGGGTACTCCCGATCGAGGTCTGCGTTCAGGAATCCGGGACGGCGCTCGCGGATGTCACCGATGACGCGTGTTTTGCCACGGGTCGTCACTAGCCAGTCGGCGGCGGCGCCGCGTTGACGTATATTTTCTGGCTGCCAAATCCTGCAGACATGCTTCCGAGGCCTTGCACATCGCGCGAGGCCTTTTTCATGCCCACGGGATATTCGCTCGGCCTGCCTCCGCCTCTCAGCCCGGGGGCAGATGCAACTGCCATGACACGCCGAATTTGTCAGCCACCCAGGCAAACCTCGGACTGAACGGATAGGCATCCAGCGGCATCATCACCTGCCCGCCATCTGACAGTCCCGCGAACAACCGGTCGACCTCCGCTGCGTCATCGCAATCCACGAACAACGACATCGATGGCGTGAAGGTGAAGCCGTGCCTGGCCGGACTGTCGATACACATGAAGGGCTGGCCCTTGATGGTGAAGTGCGCCTGATAGACGGATCCCTCGGGGCCAGCCTCCCCGGCACCATAGCGTCTCACCTGGGTGACGGCCGCATCACCGAACAGCGACACATAGAAATTCATCGCCGCTTCGGCATTGCCCTCGAACATCAGGAAGGTCTTGATCGACTGCACCATCACTGCACTCCATCGCTCAACGACAGCATCTCAACATGGAAACGCCCGCTGTGAAGCGGGCGCTTTGACGCATTCAATCGAGAACGAGGCCTATGCCTCGTTGCCGCCTTCCTGACGGGACGCTTCAAACAGGAACCAGGTGCGACGCTCGGTATCGTCGATGTAGTTTTCCAGCAGGCTGGCGCTGGCGACGTCCTTGGCATCGTCGCAAACCTCGTGGGCCTTGCGCATCGCCGCCGCCATCTTCTTGTTGTCGTTCATCAGTTCGCGCAGCATCTCCACAGGCGGCACATAGGCCTCGTCGTTGTCCTTGATGGTCTGCAATTTGGCGACCTCGCCGATCGAACGCAGCGTGCGCCCGCCGATCTTGCGTACGCGTTCCGCCAGCGGGTCCGTGGTCGCAAAAATCTGGTCGGACTGCTCATCGAGCATCAAATGGTAATCGCGGAAATGGCGCCCGCTGAGATGCCAGTGGAAATTCTTGGTCTTCAGGTAAAGCGCGAAGGCGTCGGCGAGCAACCCGTTCAACGCCTTGGCAACCTTGTCCACGGCATCGGCTGAGAGGTCGGTCGGGGTGTTCATCTCGGCGGCGATTTTCGGTGTTTTGGTGCTCACGTTACTTACCTTCCTGTGTCGAATGGCTTCATGGCTGGAGGATTGTCTTCAGGGCGGAGGATTTCAGGAAAAAAGGGAGTGGTCTTGGCTGAAAGCGCGGCAAATTCTCGAAAACTGCGGTTCTTGAGGGAAAGGCGGTTTCCCCCCCGCCTGAAAACGCTCTAGACCACTCCAACGCATCAAAAATATAGGGGTTCCCGATACGGGAACAACAATCGGGCCGGGCAGACGATGGAAGACTGGATCGACTATTACGATTCCACGCATACGATTTACGCGAGCAAACTGCATCGGGACGTGCATTTCGAGGTCATCGCCCGCGACATCATCGGCTACATCGCCTCTAAAGATGCTGTCGTGCTCGACTATGCCTGCGGCGAGGCGCTCTCGGCCGCCAGGGTGGCCGATGCCTGCAGCAAGCTGATCCTGGCGGAGCCTGCTCCCGGCGTTCGCGGCCGGCTGGTCGCCCGCTTCGCGCCCAACACCAAAATCCGGGTCCGATCGCTGGAAGAGCTGCGCAACATGACGGCGCAGTCGATCGATCTGGTCGTCATGAACTCGGTGGCCCAGTACATGACGAGCCCCGAACTCGACGAAGCCTTGGCGGTGGTCAAGCGGCTGATGGCGCCCGGCGGCAAGCTGGTGGTCGGCGACATCCTGCAGCCCGATGTCGGCATGGCGACCGATGTCATCGCGCTGCTGAAACTCGCCCGGGAACACGGCTTTCTCTGGGATGCGCTCATCGGCCTGGTGCGCACGGCCCTCTCCGATTACCGCCAATTGCGCACCAAAGTTGGCCTGCAGCGGTACAGCGAGACGGAAATGCTGGCCAAACTGACGGCGGCCGGTTTCCAGGCGTCACGGGCACCGGTCAATATCGGCCACAACTCGTCGCGTATGACCTTCGTCGCCCACCACGCCTTTTGACGGTTTCCAGGCACCGTCGCCCGGAATGTTAGGGTTAACAAAAGGTTCACGAAACTTCAGGTAGATGACCGGCCCGTGATCGGTAACACTGTGCTCGGCCCGGTGGCGGAAATGTCTACGCGGGGGCGATGCATCGCTCTTTATCCTGGTTCAAGTCCAGGCTGGGCCTCCAACACGCCGGATGGCGCATGAATGGCAAATCACTGAGCAATTGCCGGTTGATGGCACCTTCAAAAGCCTTCCCCGCCCCGTTATAGTGGTCTAAAGACAGCCGCGCGCGAGGATCAGCCTTTGGCTGGTCTGGCGCCCGGGCCCGAGGGACGCGCATATGCGCGCCCTTTTTTTGTGCCGATTTGTCACCACCGCGAGTTTCAATGCCAAAACGCACCGACATATCCACCATCCTGATCATCGGCGCCGGTCCTATCGTGATCGGCCAGGCCTGCGAGTTCGATTATTCGGGCACGCAGGCTGTCAAGACGCTCAAGGAAGAGGGCTACCGGATCGTTCTGGTCAATTCCAATCCGGCCACGATCATGACGGACCCGGAGCTTGCGGACGCGACCTATATCGAGCCGATCACGCCCGAGATCGTCGCCAAGATCATCGAAAAAGAGCGCGGAGATCGCTCCAAGGGCTTCGCGCTGCTGCCGACCATGGGCGGCCAGACCGCGCTGAACTGCGCGCTGTCGCTGCGCAAGCAGGGCACGCTGGAGAAATTCGACGTCGAGATGATCGGCGCCACTGCCGAAGCCATCGACAAGGCCGAGGACCGCCAGCTGTTCCGCGAGGCAATGACGAAAATCGGGCTGGAGACGCCGAAGTCGCGTCTCGCCAACGCGTCGGACCTCAAGAAGCAGTATCGCGACAAGCACAACGCTGAGAAGGAAAAGCTCAGCGGCGACGCGCTTGCCGAGCACGAACGTCAATGGATCCTGCAGGAAGGCGACCGCCGCAAGCGCTATCAGGAGCACGCCCTCGGCCAGGCATTGATGGCGCTCTCCGAAATCGGCCTGCCCGCGATCATCCGCCCGTCCTTCACCATGGGCGGCACCGGCGGCGGCATCGCCTATAACCGCGAAGAATTCCTCGACATCATCGAGCGCGGCCTCGACGCGTCTCCGACCAACGAAGTGCTGATCGAAGAATCAGTGCTCGGCTGGAAAGAGTTCGAGATGGAAGTCGTCCGCGACAAGAAGGACAACTGCATCATCATCTGCTCGATCGAGAACCTCGATCCGATGGGCGTGCATACCGGCGACTCGATCACCGTCGCACCAGCGCTGACGCTGACCGACAAGGAATACCAGATCATGCGCGACGCCTCGCTGGCGGTGCTGCGCGAGATCGGCGTCGAGACCGGCGGCTCCAACGTGCAGTTCGGCGTCAATCCTGCCGACGGCCGCATGGTCGTAATCGAAATGAATCCGCGCGTCTCGCGTTCGTCGGCGCTGGCCTCGAAAGCCACGGGTTTCCCGATCGCCAAGGTCGCGGCGAAGCTTGCCGTCGGTTACACGCTGGATGAAATCGCCAACGACATCACCGGCGGTGCGACCCCGGCGTCGTTCGAGCCGACCATCGACTATGTCGTCACCAAGATTCCCCGTTTCGCCTTCGAAAAATTCCCGGGCGCCTCGCGCACCCTGACCACCTCGATGAAGTCGGTCGGCGAAGTGATGGCCATCGGCCGCACGTTCCAGGAATCGCTGCAGAAGGCGCTACGTGGTCTGGAGACCGGCCTGACAGGTCTGGATGAAATCGAGATCGAGGACCTCGGCCGCGGCGACGACAAGAATGCGATCCGCGCTGCGCTGGGCACGCCGACACCGGACCGCCTGTTGCAGGTGGGCCAGGCCATGCGTCTGGGCTGGACCGACGAGGAGATCTTCAACTCCTGCAAGATCGATCCGTGGTTCCTCGCCGAGATGCGCGGCATCATCGACATGGAAGCCAAGGTGAAGGCCAACGGCCTGCCGGGCAACGCCTTCGGCATGCGTACGCTGAAAGCCATGGGCTTCTCCGACGGGCGCCTCGCGGTGCTCGCCGGCAAGACCGAAGCCGACGTGAAGGCGCTGCGCCGTTCGCTCAACGTGCGCCCGGTGTTCAAGCGCATCGACACTTGCGCCGCCGAATTCGCCTCGCCGACCGCCTATATGTACTCGACCTATGAGTCGTCCTTCGCCGGTGCCTTCGCCGACGAAAGCCAGCCGTCGGACAAGAACAAGGTGATTATCCTGGGAGGCGGTCCGAACCGCATCGGTCAGGGCATCGAGTTCGACTATTGCTGCTGTCACGCCTGTTTCGCGCTCGCCGATGCCGGCTACGAGACCATCATGGTCAACTGCAATCCGGAGACCGTGTCGACCGACTACGACACCGCGGATCGTCTGTATTTCGAACCGCTGACTGCCGAAGACGTGCTCGAGATCATCGACACCGAACGTCAGAACGGCACGCTGCATGGCGTGATCGTGCAGTTCGGCGGCCAGACCCCGCTGAAGCTCGCGCGCGCGCTGGAAGCCGCCGACGTGCCGATCCTCGGTACCTCGCCGGATGCCATCGATCTCGCCGAAGATCGCGATCGCTTCAAGCGCATCCTCGACAAGCTCAAGCTCAAGCAACCCAAGAACGGCATCGCCTATTCGGTCGAACAGGCGCGCCTCGTCGCGGCCGATCTCGGCCTGCCGCTGGTGGTCCGTCCGTCCTATGTGCTCGGCGGCCGTGCGATGCAGATCATCCGCGAGGAGAGTCAGCTCGGCGACTACCTGCTCGGCACACTGCCGGAGCTGGTGCCCGGCGACGTCAAGGCGCGCTATCCGAACGACAAGACCGGCCAGATCAACACCGTGCTCGGCACCAATCCGCTGCTGTTCGATCGCTATCTGTCGGACGCAATCGAGGTTGACGTGGACTGTCTGTGCGATGGCAAGGACACGTTCGTCGTCGGCATCATGGAGCACATCGAAGAAGCAGGCATCCACTCCGGCGACAGCGCCTGCTCGCTGCCACCGCATTCGCTCGATGCCGCGATGATCGAACGGCTTGAGAAGCAGACCTGCGACATGGCGCTCGGCCTCGACGTGGTAGGGCTGATGAACGTGCAGTTCGCCATCAAGGACGGCGAGATCTACGTGCTCGAAGTCAATCCGCGCGCGTCGCGCACCGTGCCGTTCGTCGCCAAGGTGGTGGGTATGCCGGTGGCCAAGATCGCCGCGCGCATCATGGCCGGCGAGAAGCTCGCCGACTTCAATCTGAAGAAGCGCAAGCTCAACCATGTCGGCGTCAAGGAATCGGTCTTCCCGTTCGCGCGCTTCCCGGGTGTCGATACGGTGCTCGGTCCCGAGATGCGCTCAACCGGCGAAGTCATGGGCATCGACTCATCGTTTGAAATCGCCTTCGCCAAGAGCCAGCTCGGCGGCGGCACCCGCGTGCCGCGCAAGGGCACCGTCTTCGTGTCCGTGCGTGAAAGCGACAAGACCCGCATTCTCGACGCGGTCAAATTGCTCTCGTCGAACGGCTTCAAGGTACTCGCGACCTCGGGCACCCAACGCTTCCTGGTCGACAACGGCGTGCCAGCCGAAAAGATCAACAAGGTGCTGGAAGGCCGGCCGCACATCGTCGATGCGATCACCAATGGCGAAATCCACCTGGTGCTGAACACAACCGACGGACCGCAGGCGCTTGCCGACAGCCGCTCGCTGCGGCGGGCTGCCCTCTTGCATAAAGTGCCGTATTACACCACTCTTTCGGGTGCCGTGGCGGCTGCACAGGGCGTCCGGGCCTATCTGGGCGGGGACCTTGAGGTCCGCACATTGCAGAGTTACTTTTCCGAGACCTGACTTCGGGCGGACTGCAGGTCCGACGAGATCGGGAATAAGCAGGGCTCGACCGGAACTCGCCGGTCGCGTCTTTGTTTTGTTTCGGCACGCGAAGCCGGCATCTAAAAACTGGCTGCAAGCGCAGCCAAGCCGACATCTTGCAGAACAAATGGTTTCATGCGCGCGCTGCCGCGTGCCGCATGACGTTAAAGGACGAAGAGAATGGTTGAGAAGGTCCCGATGACAGCCGGTGGATTTGCCGCGCTGGAGGTCGAACTGAAAGAACGTCAGTCGGTCCATCGCCCGCGTATCATCGAGCAGATTGCCGAAGCACGCGCTCACGGCGACCTTTCGGAAAACGCCGAATATCACGCCGCCAAGGAAGAGCAGTCGCATAACGAGGGTCGCATCAGCGAGATCGAGGACAAGCTCGCGCGTGCCGATATCATCGATATCTCGAAGCTCTCCGGCGATACCATCAAGTTCGGCGCCACCGTGACCCTGATCGACGAAGACACCGAGAAGAAGACCGTCTGGCAGATCGTCGGCGAACCCGAAGCGGACGCCAAGAAGGGCCGCATCTCGATCACCTCGCCGCTCGCCCGGGCGCTGATCGGCAAAAGCAAGGGCACGTCGGTCGAAGTGGTCGCGCCGGGCGGCGCCAAGGCCTATGAAATCGCGAAGGTCGAGTGGCGCTGATCGACAGCGCCTGCCGTAGATGGAAAGCCGCGCGTGATGCGCGGCTTTTTTGTTGCAGTGCTTCTTCTATTGCAGTGCGTTGACCGCCCCGTCGTTGCTCGATCAAACAATTGCGAAAGAATTCGAAATAATTGTCACGCGGCTGTGTTTGTATAGGGGGAACTTCCGAATGCACTTGGCTTGAAAAGTGCCTTCATCCGTGGTCGGACCAAAGCGTGAAATACGCATCGTAGCGTCTGATCATTCCTTCGCTATTTCTAACTGGGGGACTACCAATGAACTTCGATACCATCACCGCCAAGTACCAACCTGTCGTGCTGAGCCTGCTGCGCTTCGTGACCGGCTTGCTGTTCCTGCAATACGGCCTGGCAAAACTATTCAAGTGGCCGCCGGTGCCGATGTTCGAGAAGGTCGAGCTGTTCTCGCTCTATGGCGCTGCCGGATCGCTCGAACTGATCGGCGGCATTCTGCTCGTGCTGGGACTGTTCACCCGGCCAGTGGCCTTCATCGTGGCCGGCGAAATGGCGTTCGCCTATTTCATGGGTCACGCGCCGCGCGGCTTTTTCCCGATCCTGAACAATGGCAGCCTCGCCATCATGTTCTGCTTCACCTTCCTGTATCTTGCCTTCGCCGGCGGAGGCCCGATCAGCCTCGACGCGATGCTGCGCAAGAAGAGCTGAGCTCGACATTAATACGACAATAAAAAGGGCGCTCACCGCTAGGTGGGCGCCCTTTTCTTGTGGCAGCGGCCCTTAGTCCGCCGCCTTCAACTCAAGCGGCACGGCGGCGGCGTATTTCGAATTCTGCAGAACCAGCGACGTGCGGACGTTGCGGACATGCGGCGCGGCCGTGAGATGGCCGACAAAATCCTGGAAGGTCGCCATGTCAGGCGCCACGCATTTCAGGATGAAGTCGATCTCGCCCGACAGCATCCAGCATTCCCGCACCAGAGGCTCCTTGCGAACGAAGTCCTCGAACGCCTTGAGGTCCGCATCGGCCTGGCTTGACAGGTGAACCGAGGCGAACACGGTCACGTCGAAACCGAGCAATCGGGGGTCCAGCAACCCGCGATAGCCCTGGATATAGCCGGCTTCTTCCAGGGTCCGGACCCGCCGCAGGCAGGGCGGCGGCGAAATGCCGACGCGTTTGGCGAGTTCCACATTGGTGATTCGGCCATCGGCCTGGATTTCGCTGAGAATCTTGAGATCGATGTCGTCTAGGCTTTTCGGCACGCGGCGCGGATCCTGGCTGGTATTCAAAGAAACCGTTTGAACTCTCTTAGCGCAGGAGCCGCAACTTGCGCAATTTTATTGCGCGTGCATCGCAGAAATTAAGTGTCTCCGGGGGAAAAATTGCCGGGATGAATTGCAATTCTTGCATGGCTCGCCAGATATTCTAGACTAGCAGACAAGACTTTCGACGCCGCAGCGGCGTGTTCGCCGGCACATTTCGCCTCAGCAATGACCAATTTCCCTTCAGAAAGGGACTCGACCATGGCCGCCCCCACCCATGCCAAAGTCGTCATCATCGGCTCAGGCCCGGCTGGCTACACTGCCGCTATTTACGCCGCACGCGCGATGCTCGAGCCCGTCCTGATCCAGGGGATTCAGCCTGGCGGCCAGCTCACCATCACCACGGATGTCGAGAACTATCCGGGCTTTGCGGACGTCGTCCAGGGTCCCTGGCTGATGGAGCAGATGGAGAAGCAGGCTCATCATGTCGGCACCAGGATCGTCACCGATCTGGTCACTGATATGGACCTCAGCCAGCGCCCGTTCCGCCTGACCTGCGACAGCGGCGACGTCTATCTCGCCGAGACCGTGATCCTGGCCACTGGCGCGCAGGCGCGCTGGCTCGGCATCCCGTCGGAAGAGAAATTCCAGGGCGGCGGCGTATCCGCCTGCGCCACCTGCGACGGATTCTTCTATCGCAACAAGGAAGTGATCGTGGTCGGCGGCGGCAATACGGCCGTCGAGGAAGCTTTGTTCCTGACCAATTTCGCTTCCCAGGTCACCATCGTCCATCGCCGCGGCCACTTCCGTGCCGAGCGCATCCTGCAGGAACGATTGTTCAAGCACCCGAAGATCAAGGTGGTCTGGGACTCGGCGCTCGACGAGATCTGCGGCACCGAAGGTCCGGCCAAGGTCACGCATGTTCGATTGAAGAACGTCAAGACCGGCGCCACCACCGAGATTCCGGCCGATGGCGTCTTCATTGCCATCGGGCATGCGCCCGCGACCGAACTCATCAAGGGCCAGATCAAGCTGAAGCCCTCGGGCTATGTCGAAGTGGCTCCGAATTCCACCGCAACATCAATGCCCGGCGTGTTCGCCGCAGGCGACGTGGCGGACGAAACCTATCGGCAGGCGGTCACCGCCGCCGGTATGGGCTGCATGGCCGCCCTGGAAGCTGAACGCTATCTGGCGGCGCATGCTCATGACCGCGCAGCGGCCGAATAATGATGAAACGAACCCGCGACGGATTTACAGATATGGACTGGGACAAGCTGAAGGTGTTTCACGCGGCGGCGGAAGCGGGGAGCTTCACGCATGCAGGCGAGCAACTGGGCCTGTCGCAATCGGCAGTCTCCCGACAGGTCAGCGCGCTGGAGCAGGAACTGGCGGTCTCGCTGTTCCACCGCCACGCCCGCGGCCTGATCCTCACCGAACAGGGCGATCTGCTGTTCCGCACCGCCCATGACGTGTTCATGCAGCTGCAGGCGGCACGCGCGAAGCTGACCGACAGCCGCGAGCGACCGAGCGGCGATCTCAAGGTCACCACCACTCCGGGCGTCGGCATCAACTGGCTGATCCCGCGCCTTGGTGAATTCACCGCACTCTATCCGGAAATCCGCATCTCGCTGATCGTTACCGACGAGGAACTCGACCTTTCGATGCGCGAGGCCGATGTGGCCATCCGTACCCGCAAGCCGACCCAGCCGGACCTGATCCAGCGCAAGCTGTTCGCCATGGGCTTCCACGCTTATTGCTCGCCGGAATATATCAAGCATTTCGGCACCCCGCGCACCCTCGACGAACTCGACGGGCACCGCATCATCATGCTGAGCGACGCGCAGGTGTCCCCGCACCTGCAAAATCGCAGCTGGCTGATCGATGCAGGGCGCAACGGCTCGGGGCCGCGCGAGCCCTACTTCAAGGTCAACAATATCCTGGGCTTGATGCGTGCCTGCCAGCAGGGCTTGGGCATTGCAGCATTGCCGGACTATCTGGTCGAAGAGAACGATCGCTTGGTTCAGCTCTTCAGCGAGTCGGACTCGATTCAACTCGATACTTATTTTGTCTATCCGGAAGAGTTGAAGACGGTCGCCCGTGTGCAGGTGTTCCGCGACTTCATCGTCAGCAAGGCGCAGCGCTGGCCGTCCTAACCCGCAATATTTCAGGGCAGACATGCCCACGCTTCCGGCATGTCAGACATGCCAAGTGATGCGTTGCTGCATGCCACCTGCAGGGATCATACTTCCCAGACGCTGAGATTTTGCGCTGCGCATTTGTCCCCCTCCTCCAGTGGTGCGAAGTCTCAGTAATCCCTCTTGGAAGGTGATTGTGTCGGCCTCTCGAGGCCAATACCTCAAAGCCGGACTCGTTTGAGTCCGGCTTTTTTTTGATTTTGATTTTGCAGGATGGTTAGAGCGCAGGCGCGGTTCACGCCGGAGCGAAACCCATCACGACAGTGCGTGTGATTGATGGGTTTCGCGAAGACGCTCCACCCATCCTACACTTTCATCTAGTCCAGCTTTACCTTCGCCAGGCGCAGCGCATTCCCGATCACACTCACCGACGACAGGGCCATAGCTGCCGCGCCGACCATCGGCGACAGCAGGATGCCGAAAATCGGATACAGCACACCGGCAGCAATCGGCACCCCAGCCGCATTATAGATAAAGGCGAATGTCAGGTTCTGACGGATATTGCTCATCACAGCCTTTGATAGTGCGCGCGCGCGTACGAGCCCCATCAGATCACCGGTCAGCAACGTCACGCCAGCGCTCTCGATCGCCACATCGGTGCCCGTTCCCATGGCAATACCGACATCTGCAGCAGCGAGCGCCGGCGCATCGTTGACGCCATCGCCGACCATGGCGACGCTGCGGCCTTCGTTGCGCAAACGCATGACTACGTCGCTCTTGCGCTCGGGCAACACACCCGCCTCGACCTCATCGATGCCCAGCGTCCTGGCGACGGCCTTGGCTGTCGTCGCATTGTCGCCGGTAAGCATCACGATGCGCAGACCGTCGGCGCGCAGCTTCTTCAACGCGTCCAGCGCCGATGGCTTCACGGGGTCGGCAATTGCCATCACCCCGGCGACCTTCCCGTCGACGGCAACGAAGATGGCCGTCGCACCATTCTGCCGCGCCAGCTCGGCGACGCCGTCAGAGCGCGTCGTATCCACCTTCAATTCGCTCATCAACATCGCATTGCCCAGCGCGACGCGCTTGCCATTGACGACGCCCGAGGCGCCTTTGCCCGATGGCGATGCGAAGTCACTGGTATCGCTCAGCGTCACATTGCGTTGCTTTGCTTCGTTGACGATAGCCTGCGCGAGTGGGTGTTCGCTCGAACGCTCGATGCTCGCGGCAATCTGCAGAAGGTCACCCTCGTTGAACCCGTCCGCGGGCATGATACTGACCAGCTTCGGCTTTCCCTCCGTCAGCGTACCTGTCTTGTCGATCACGATAGTGTCGATGCTTTCCAACCGCTCCAGCGCCTGCGCATCACGCACGAGGATGCCGGCATGGGCACCGCGGCCGACGCCGACCATGATCGACATGGGTGTTGCGAGACCGAGCGCACAGGGGCACGCGATGATCAGCACGGTGACCGCAGCCACAAGCGCAAACGAGAGCCGCGGCTCCGGCCCGAATGTCGCCCAGGCGATGAATGCCATTACCGCCGCGGCCAGCACAGCCGGTACGAACCAGCCGGCGACACGATCGGCGAGGCGCTGGATCGGCGCACGCGAGCGCTGTGCCTTGGCGACCATGTCGACGATCCGCGACAGCATCGTATCGCGGCCGATCTTGTCAGCCCGCAGCACGAGGCCGCCGCTCTGGTTGACGGTGCCGCCGATGAGACGCCCGCCCTCAGCCTTGCTCACCGGCATGGATTCGCCGGTCACCATGGATTCATCCACCGACGAACGCCCTTCGGTGACGACGCCGTCGACCGGAATCTTCTCGCCCGGCCGTACGCGCAACAGATCGCCGATGGCGATCGCATCGAGGGCGACGTCCTCATCGCCGTCCTTGCCAATGCGCCGCGCGGTCTTTGGCGCAAGACCAAGCAGTGCCCGGATTGCACCTGACGTCTGATTGCGCGCGCGCAATTCGAGCACCTGCCCAAGCAGGACGAGAACAGTGATGACGGCTGCCGCTTCGAAATACACGGCGACGGCGCCGTGATGATCGCGGAACGCGGCGGGAAATACGCCGGGTGCAAAGGTTGCAACCACGCTGTAGATCCAGGCAACGCCGGTACCCATGGCGATCAGCGTGAACATGTTGAGATTGCGCGTCACCACCGAGCGCCATCCGCGCTCGAAGAACGGCGCTCCGGCCCACAGCACCACCGGAGTCGCCAGCACGAACGAAATCCAGTTCGACGTTGTTGGCGACACCAGTTGCATCAGGCCGAGATGCGCACCCATTTCCAGCACGAATACCGGCAGGGTCAGCGCCAGTGCAATCCAGAAGCGCCGGGTCATATCGATCAGTTCGGGATCAGGCTTGTCGTCGAGCGAGACCTGCTCCGGCTCCAGCGCCATGCCGCAGATCGGGCAACTGCCGGGTCCTTCCTGGCGAATCTCCGGGTGCATCGGGCAGGTGTAGATGGTGCCGGCCGGCGCCGGCGGCGCGGCCTCCTTCGGCTTCAGAAAACTCTCGGGATCCGCATCGAACCGCTCGCGGCAGCGCGCGCTGCAGAAGAAATACTCATGGCCCTGATAGATCAGGCGGTTCTTGGCGGTCGCGGGATCGACGGTCATGCCGCAGACGGGATCGAGCACTTCGGCCGACGCAGCCTCGGCGTGATGGTGGTCGTGGGAACAGCATGCGCCATGCTTGTGACCGCCATGGGCAGCGTGCCCCGTATGCGTGTGAGTTGTCTCTGCCATCGCGACCTCGCCTCTTGAAACATATACCCTATGGGGGTATATGGACTTCATGCGCGACGAGATCAAGACATCCTGTTTAAAACGCCTCAAACGGATCGAGGGCCAGGTTCGCGGCCTTGCCGGCATGGTCGAGGCCGATCGCTATTGCATTGATGTGGTTACGCAGATCGCCGCAGCCCGCGCAGCGCTGCGGCGCGTCGAGGAGGAGATCCTGCGCGATCACGTCGCACATTGCGTGGAGCACGCGATCTCGTCAGGCGACAAGGCCGACCAACGCCGCAAGATCGCCGAGTTGATGGACGTGGTCAGCCGCGTCGATCGGTGACGCCGACGCCCGCCCTTCTGCGATGTCGCAAGACAGTTGATCAATCGTTACGATTTTTGCGCGGTGAGGGTGTCGGTCGAATTCGACCACACGCTTAAGTCACCAGGAACTCGCGGATATTCGAATAATTTACGACTGGCTAAGCATGCGCGGCGGCAGGACGGCAGGCGCGTGAGAACACCAGGCATTGGTATTTACGTGTCTTTACGTACTTATATCTAACGTCCCGCGCAATTGCGGTAGTCCCCGCGCGCGGTACCTGTACATGCTCACGATCTACAACTGCATCGCCAATGCTCATGATTTCAGGCTCGTGGGCCTCGCAGCCATCATCTGCGCGATCGCGTCACTCGCTGCCATCAACCTGCTCCGTTATGCCCGAAGCGCCACAGGCCAGATGCGCCTCGTCTGGCTCGCGGTATCGGCGATCTCCACGGGCTTCGGCATCTGGGCCACGCATTTCGTGGCGATGCTGGCGTTCTCGCCGGGGATGCCGAGCGGCTACAATATCGTACTCACGGTCGTCTCGCTGATCGCCGCGCTGCTGCTGACCGGTGCCGGCCTTGCCGTGTCGCTGATCCCGAATTTTCGTGCCGGCGCATGGATCGGCGGCGCCATCGTCGGGGGCGGCATCGCGGCAATGCATTACACCGGCATGGCCGCCTTCGAACTTCAGGCCCGCATTCACTGGGACATGCCGCTCGTCATCGTCTCGATCGTATTGGGGGGCGTCCTCGGTGCGATCGCGCTTCCGGTAGGGCTGCATGGAACCACCCTGCGCCAGAAGATCGGCGGCGCGTTGCTGCTGACGCTCGC
Organism: Tardiphaga sp.; assembly: GCF_041424195.1. Lineage (NCBI taxonomy): Bacteria > Pseudomonadati > Pseudomonadota > Alphaproteobacteria > Hyphomicrobiales > Nitrobacteraceae > Tardiphaga > Tardiphaga sp. The sequence continues at coordinate 57,511 of NZ_JBGMOE010000046.1, forward strand.
AATCTGCAGCCACCATTTCACCGCCATGAGCGCGGTTACGATCATCCCTGATCCTGCCATCGCCGTCTCGCCGCTGACCATTCCTGCCGGATGGCTCGCGCTTGGCGTCTCATTGATCAGCTTCGCCATCATTGGCCTGGCGCTGGCCGGTATCGTGCTGGATATCCGTGATCGCCGCCGCTCCGATCTCGAAGCCGACCGCATGCTCGGTCTCGCCAATGCTGCTGTCGAAGGCCTGCTGGTCTGCGACGGCGAGACCATCGTCACGGTCAATACGTCCTTCGCCGCACTAGTGGGATCACCTGCTGACTCGCTGATCGGAAAACGGCTCGAGCACTGCTTCCCCGATGGAGCGACGCGAACTCGTATCATGAGCCAGCCGGACAAATCGGTGGAAGCGAGCCTGCGGCAGCGCAACGGCAAGACGATCCCGATTGAGTTGATCCTGCGTGGAATCGATTTTGCGGGGACGCCACATCAGGTCATCGCCGTACGTGACCTTCGCGAACGCAAACAGGCCGAACAGCACATCCGCTATCTCGCCCATTACGACTCCTTGACCGGACTGCCCAATCGCGGCACGTTCCATGATCGCATCGATCAGGAGATTGCGACACTATCCAAGGGCCGCTCGCTCGCCGTGCTCGCGCTGGATCTCGATCAGTTCAAGCAGGTCAATGACCTGTTCGGCCACGCCGCTGGCGACAAGGTCCTCAAGAGCGTCACGGCGCGCATCACCGCCCTGCTTGGCGAAGGCGAGATGATGGCGCGCCTTGGCGGCGACGAGTTTGCCATTCTCTTGCCGAACCTGACCTCGCCCGCAACCGCGAGTCAATTCGCCGACAGGATATTGGAAGCATTCCGGGGCAAGGATGCGACCTTCGAACTCGGCAGCGTCACCACCAGCGTCGGCATTGCGCTCTATCCCAACGACTCCAGCGACCGTGATACATTGCTCGCCTGTGCCGACACCGCGCTCTACCGCGCCAAGTCCGAGGGGCGCGCGGCCTGGCGTTTCTTCGAACCTGAAATGGGGGAAGCCGTGCGCGACCGCCGGCTGCTCGAACACGACCTGCGCAACGCCATCGACGCCAATCAGCTGAAAGTGGTCTATCAGCCTCAAGGCACCATGGAGTCGGGCCGCGTGATCGGCTTCGAGGCGTTGCTGCGCTGGAACCATCCTGTTCGCGGCAATATTCGCCCGGACATTTTCATTCCGATCGCGGAAGACACCGGCGCCATTCTCGAGATCGGCGAATGGGTGCTTCGCGCCGCCTGCCGTGAAGCCGCGACCTGGAAGCAGCCATTGACCATTGCGGTCAATGTCTCGGCGGTTCAGATCTATCACGATAGTTTTGTCGCGACCGTTCATGAGATCTTGCTGGAAACCGGCCTGCTGGCGGACCGCCTGGAGCTGGAGATCACCGAGACCGCGCTGGTCCGCGACTTCGATCGCGCGCTGCTGACGCTGCGCCGTATCAAAGCGCTTGGCGTTCACATCGCCATGGATGATTTCGGCACCGGCTATTCGTCGCTGTCGAACCTGCGGGCATTCCCGTTCGACAAGATCAAGATCGATGGATCGTTCATCAAGTCGGTCAATACGAACAGCCAGGCAGCGGCCATCGTGCGCGCGGTCCTCGGCCTCGGCCGCGGGCTTGGACTGCCGGTCCTCGCCGAAGGCGTGGAAACCGAAGCGGAGTTCGCATTCCTGCGCGACGAGAAATGCGACGAGGTGCAGGGCTATCTGCTCGGCCGTCCGGCTGACATAGACAACTTCCTTGAAGTCACCCAAGGGATGACCTCGCCCGCCGGAGATATTGCTATTTCAGCATAGGCGTGAGCGCCCCACCGTCCCGATCACACCAACAACAAAAAACGCGCGAAGGTCTCGCGCGCTTTTTCTGGGATCAACAGATCAGAGCGGCGATCAGGCCGCCTGCTTGTGCATCGCGCCCGTCGCCGATCCGTTGCCGCGAATAGCTTTGATCGAACGTTCGATCGCCGCCCACAGCTTCCCGATCTCGCCGGCTGCGCGACCTTCTGCCTGATATTCACGAGCACCCTCGCCCTCGCCAAGTGCGAGCAGGAGATCTGCGCGGTTGGTGATCTGACCCGACCACACCGGAGCCTTGAACTTGGCGAGTGCTTCGCGGGCGATCGCCACGATACGGCTTTCGGAATCGTCACGGCGTGCCGGTGCACCGTTGATGACAACCGCATAGGGCTTGCGGGCGGAGCGGCAGCTCTGAATCGTAGCCTGCACCGCGTCGACGTCGAACACGCCGGGGCGCGCGGGGATGATCACCATGGTTGCGTTCTTGATGGCATCGTCGACTACAGCCGATGTATTCGGCGGCGTGTCGATGAACACCCATTCGAAACCGTCACGCTTCGCTGCGGCAACCATTTCGGTCACGCTGCGATTTGCGCTCTTCAGCGGTGGTTCATTTGTGCCCCGCAGCTTGTGCCACAGCGTCAGCGAACCTTGCGGATCCGCGTCGATGAGCAAGCAAGGCTTGGTTGATTTATGAACCTGAGCAGCAAGATGTGCAGCCAGGGTACTCTTCCCTGAACCGCCTTTACGCGATGCGAAAACTATGACGTTCATATGTTGGCCTCCAGATTGACCCCAGGAGGCGAAAATGAATCAGTCTGCTGATTCGTTAAAGTCATATTTAGGCGCATTTCAAGGATATGTGCCTGATTTGTTTGGAATGTTGGTTTTTGAGTCACACAGTGCGGCGCAACAGGCCCAAAATGAGTGAGGTGTAGTACGCTTGCCGCCACTTTGTCGCACTCTGGTATCAAATTGGACGCTCAAATCTTGCTATCAGCGTCTTTCGAACGTGTTGAGTCGGGGCCACTGATAACAATGCCTTTCGCACGCTGACGTTCGATCCATTTACGCTCAAGCCAGCCGAGAAATTGCGCCACCGGTTTTTCCAGTGGCGGGATATCCTGCGCAATGAGGATGAGTCCGAGCGGCAACATCCAGAGGCCAAGCACAGGAAGAATGCTGAAAATCCCGCCGATAATGAGCAAAATACCGAGCGGGAATCGAACCAGCTTCGATGAGGGCTTGCGCAACCTACAGATCGAGCCGGGCCGGGCGGAAGTTTGGTCTCGAACCAGGCAAGGTGCCGATTGAGCTCTGCCTTGTAGTCGATATCGGTTTCACCGCTCAAAATGACTCTCCTCATCGTCCAGAGATGTTGCGTCGTGCCGTGATACCCAACGTGTCAATTTGTCCCGGGTTCACTTTTTTGCCACGATTGGCGGCGGTGCTGCGCCCGACAGGCAAGATTACGCCGCGACATGCGCTGCGACTTGCTCACTGAACATCAGCAGAAGCAAAAGCGATGATTGGTCAACTCGCGCTGGCTGCTCTCTTCGCCTTTCGCGATTTGGCAGCGGGTCTGCGCGCGCTGACCGGCGTCGCCCGGGCTGCCGGCTCACGGAAGAATTGCGTGCAGCCTGGGCTCAATTGCGCGCGCTTCTGCACCATGCAGGCCGTCACGCGATCGACATCGGGAATGGCTGCGCTGCAGAGCCGAAAGGCATCGCCGCTGCAAAGCTGCTGTTGATCCTGGGTATAGGCTTGTGACGGCGTCGCGAAGAACGACGCACCCATCATGACTGACATGGCAAGCCACCCGCTCAAAATTCCTGGACGTACCGTCATAGGACCCCCTGGTTGCACATTATCCCGGGAGTGTCGGAGACGATTGCCCGCTTGGCAAGCCGGACGCAGCAGCGATCGGGCTTGCCTTCGCTCCTGCCCTGTAGTTTCTCCCTGACATCGCGACACCTTTGCCCCGTCGCAACCTCGCGTGAGAGACGGTCCAGCATGAACATTGAGACAAAAGCAATACTCCGAACCTGCGCAGGCGGTTCACGATCGTGAACTGGACCCGTGTTGGCATTGTCGGCTTCGTTGGATTGTGCGTCTGGGCGGCATGGCCAAAGGGCAACGACGCAACTCCGCCACGACCGTTGCTGATCAGGGCAGCTTTGAAACAGGTTGATGATCCCGTCGTCATCCTCGGTGACAGCATCGTCCAGCGCGCAACCTTCCCCCGTGCAGTTTGCGGTCGGCCGATCGTCAATGCCGGAATCGACGGATCGACGACATCGAGCGGTCTCGACGCCATGCTGACAAAAGCACTTGGCGGGAAGCAGGCCGCCATGGTCGTCATCTCCCTCGGACTCAACGATGCTGCGGTCCCTGTGAACGCCGACTTGTACAGGACCAACTATCTCGCTTTGCTCGCGGCGCTGAAATCCACGGCCCCACGAATGGCCATTGCGACCGTGACGCCCGTTGAAGCCGGCAAATCCCAAAGCGCTCGCATCAACGGTCAAACGATCGACAGCTACAACGCGTTGCTGCCAACGATCGCCGGCGATGCTGGCGCGAGGCTTGTCACCATCCCGTCCATGCCAGCGAAATACACAACCGACGGCGTTCACCTGAATGATGTGGGCTATGCGATCTGGACCAAGGCTGTTCTTGGCGGGGTCAGCGAGGTCCTCTGCAAAGGCAAATAGCAGCGCAAGCGATGAACGCAGGACGCCGCCTCAGGCCTCGTTGACGCCCACGCCGCGCTTGTCGAGCAGCAGTTGCCCTTTCGACGTGATCGCAAATTTCGGACCCGCTGCCGGCTTGGCTTGATCGACTACCTCGACAAGACCCTGGGCGATCAGCCCGTCAAGCACCGCACGTTTATCGGCGTCGAGATCGAGCCCGGAGGCGCGCGCGATGTCGCACATCACCGCAATACCTGCATTGCTGATGTCAGTGTCGATCATGATTGCCTCCCTGTCGTTCGGAAGCCAACGGGACCACGGCAATCGAGTTCCACGATCCGCCCGAAGCGCGCGGCATTTGCGACGTCGCGTTACCGGAGGGCGGGCTGTGTGCGGAAGTCCTACTGCCCGAGCAGATCGTGGCCACGCCGAATGATCTGACCGGCGCTCCGACGGCACCAGCCTGACCCGAACGGCCAGACATTGCGCAGCCCAAAACAGCGGCTCCGCTATCATCAGCTAAATGATTGATTTGTATGGTACAGTTGGCTGGCCTCGAACCAGCGACCTCCTGCTCCACAAACAGGCGCTCTAACCAACTGAGCTACAACTGCATCCTTGACCGGCCCCAAAACAGGGGGTCCCGAACAGGCGGGAAACTAGGTGCAACGCATCACTTTGGCAAGGCCGCGATGCGCGATTTTTGCGCAAACAAAAGCCCGGGCTTGCGGCCCGGGCTTCGGTCATTTGACGGTGCAATCGGCTCAGGCGGCCGGCTGGAACAGCTTCGAGGCGCCGGTCTTGATCGGTTCGGCGGTCTCGGAGGCGATTTTCTGGCCGAGTTCAGCGAGCTGCTTGGTCTGACCGGCAAAGGTCTCGAGCTGGCTGCGCGCAAAAGCGGCCCACAGTTCCATCATATGGGACGGCGACTTCACGCCGATCAGCGACTGGGCGAAGTCGAAGCCCGCATTGGTGTTGGTCTTGGCAATGTCGAGCAGCTTGGCCGAATATTCGGCAGCGCCCTTCGAGGCCGTGCCGAACACGGCTTCGACCGTGCTGTTATGGGTCTCGGCAGCGTCCTTGAGCTTGGCGTAGCCCTCGCGCGCCTGCGAAACGCCCTTTTCGGCGAAAGCGCGGACCTGCTCCGGCACCTGGAACGGAATAACGGAAGACGAGAACGGATCGGTCGATTCGGCCATAACGTGCATCCTTCGTGGTGGGGGTGAAACCAATAAACCCGCGGAGGCTGCGGAAGGCATCGGTGCCTTTCATCAACTGGCGGGAAACAGAGCGGCATCGCCATCAGCGATGCGCCATTGTGCTTACCGCAATATCATGTCGAAATTGTGCGACGCAACAGAATATTGCACCGCAGAATCGCATGAGACCCGGCCCGCATGCGCCTCCATGTCATGGAACTCGCGGTCGCTCGATCACCGCCAGCAAAACGGAGAGCGCATGGGTTCGATCAGGTCTTGGGCTTCGCAGCTTCCGTCGCAGCGCGGCTCATGATCTGGCCCATTTCGCTGGCCTGCTCCGCCAGCGACTTCATCTGTGACTGCACATATTCGCTGTGGAGCCGCATGACGTCGCCAAGATCCTTGGCGTGCAGCAACTGCTGGGCATAATCCAGCGACGCTGCGACATTCTTTTCGGCATAGGCAATCGCCTTGGTGCTGACATCCTTGGCGCCGGCGCGCACGGTCTCACCGCGATTTTCGATCGACGAAGCCGTGCTCTGTGCACTGGCCAGAAACTTCTCGAATGCCTGCTTGGCCTGGTCAAAGCTGGCTTCGGCCATTGCGCGCATTTCCTTCGGAATCTCGAATTGGTCGGTCATGTCCCGCTCCATTATGCATTGACGGAGCCGTCCACAGCCCCGTCTCCCGTGTCGCCACTGCAATCTAGCCGAGCTTGGCATCGCCGGTGTGACGCGGCGGTCCCGTCCTCGTCCAATCCCATCGTGGACCTTTGTTTTTGTTTTGCAACTGTCAACGCATGGTGCTGCCTTTCGGTTCGGCAGGATAGCGAACCCTCGGAGCGGATTAACGTTATTGCTGCTTTAGCCTGCTGGAATGGCTGGCGGACGTGGACCTGCGCGCCGCCGCGGGCGATACTAACGAAATATTAACGATGTCATCGTTTGGCCCGTAATCTGTGACGCGGATACCGGACGGACGCCCAACGAGTCAGTCATGAAGTGCCGATGAACAATGCGGATTTTCAGTTGCGGGGCGTCGGCGATGCACGGCTGGCAGTGCACGCCACCAGCAACCAGCCGGTCTGGCTGTGGTCGCTCGACGGCACCCGCGTGCTGTGGGCCAATCCGGTCGGCGCGCGGCTGTTCGGTGCCCGTAATGCAGCGGACCTGTTTGCCAGGACTTTCGGGCCCGCCGATACCCATCGCCGCCAGATAGCCCTCCTCGGCTCGCGGCTGCCGGCCAGTGGCACGATGCGACTGGAGCGCTTGCGCGGCTTCGGCGCGGCGCTGGGCAGCTTGATGACCTGCGCCTGCTCGCAGCTTGAATTTCCCGATGGCGGCAACGGCATTCTCGTGATCGCAGTGGAGCCGCTCGGTGGCCGCGGCATGCCGCTGGTGGAACGGCTGCAAAACCTCGTCGAGGGGATCGACACGCCGATCGCCGCCTTTGCACGCGACGGCCTGTTCGTCGGCGCCAACGAAATGGCCCGGGCACTGCTTGGTTTTCGCAATCTCTCCGATGCCGGCCTCGATCACGCACGCGACGGCGCGCTGAAGGACGGCCGCATCGAAACCCCGATCGGTTTCGGCCGCATGGTGCTGCAACGCGTGGGCAGCGGCGCCGATGTCGGGCTGGTCGCGCTGATCGCGCCGGGCGCTGTCCATCCGGCACCTCGCGAAGAAGAACTCGAGGCTCCGGCAGAACCGGAAGCCAGCGATGCACCGCAGAGCGCCCCTGCAGAGCCAAGCGAGTTGTTCGTCGAATTCGATCAGGCCCCCGAGGCGGCACACCTGAACGAACATACCATCGACATCGATGCTCCGATCGAATCTAGCAATACCGATGCCGATCGCGCCGCGCATTTCGAAGACGTGATCGCCGAAACCATCGCGCATGCCGACGCACCGACTGATGCGCAGTCGCCGGCTGTCGAAGCGGTTGCCGACCAGCCCGCGTCCGTTGCGCTGCCCGACATCGAACCGCGCACGACACCACTCCGTTTCGTATGGCAAATCGATGCGGAGAAGCGTTTCACCCTGAACTCTGACGAATTCATCCACCTGATCGGCCCGCGCACAGCGGCAAGTCTTGGTCGCAAGTGGAACGATCTCACAGCCGAGTTCGATCTCGATCCCGATGGCCACGTCGTCAAGGCGATGGCCACGCAGCAGACATGGAGTGGTATCACGCTGCTCTGGCCGGTAGATGGCGGTGGCCGCCTGCCTGTCGAACTCTCTGGCCTGCCGCTGCTCGATCGCGGGCGCAATTTCACCGGCTACCGCGGTTTCGGTGTTTGCCGCGACCTCGATGGAATGACGCGGCTCGCCGAGCAACGTCGACGTGATCACATCGGCGATTCACCGCCCCGACCATTATCCGCCGATGTCGCGCAGGCCGGCCCTGTCGGCGACAATCTCGATGAACCGATTGCCCTTACCACCGCCCCCATACCAAAGCCGACACCACCGCCAACCACACCGGACAGCACCGTGCAACCACCCGAGAACGTCGTGCCATTTCGACCAGGCGATCCCAGATCGCCGGCACTGACGCCTGTCGAGAACAGCGCCTTCAACGAGCTTGCGCGGCAATTGTCGGCGCGGCTCGAGTCGGAGACGGGATTGATCACGAACACAAACACGTCCGAACCGGAGAGCACAGAAGACGATGGGCATGATCATGCGGCGACGGCGCAGGATTCATTCTCGTCGGCTGGTGCAACTTCGCAGGCCGCGTGGCTGACAACACCACCGGCGCCGCCGCGCGGCGAGATGATGCGCGACAAGATCCTGCTCGACCTGATGCCCGTCGGCGTTCTGATCTATCGGCTTGATCGCCTGCTGTTTGCCAATCCCGCATTCCTCGCCCGCATGAACTATCCGACCCTGAACGCGCTGGAGGAAGCGGGTGGCCTCGACGCGCTGTATGTCGGAGCTGACGTCTCTTCTGCGGCCAGCACCTCCGATGATGGGACCGCCGTGACAATTTCGGCCGGCGACAAATCCGGCGGCATGGCGCCCGCCGAAGCGCGCCTGTACACCATTTCATGGGACAACGAGCCGGCGCACGCGCTGATTTTCTCTCCGCCCAGGGCGGAGCCTGCCGAAATCGCTGCACCTGTCGCGGATGTGCCATTGCCCGGCGGTCATATCGACGCTGAAGAACTCGCCACGATCCTCGATACGATGGCCGAAGGCGTCATCATGTTCGACGCCGAAGGCAACATCAATTCCTGCAATCGCAGCGCCGAGGCGCTGTTCGGCTATAGCGGCGAATTACTGACGCAACGCAATGTGACGGACCTGTTCGCAGCAGAAAGCCGCCGCGTAGTGCTGGACTATCTCGAGAGCGTCAGGGAAGCCGGCGTGGCCAGCCTGATGGATCATGGTCGCGAGGCCCTGGGCCAGATCCGCGCCGGCGGCCTCGTGCCGCTGTCGATGACCATGGGCCGCACACGCTCGGATGGGTCGAACTTTTTTGCCGTATTCCGCGATCTTACACAGACGAAGAAGACCGAAACCGAACTGCTGAATGCACGCCGCCAGGCCGATCGTGCGGCAACCGCGAAGGCGGATGTGCTGGCGCGGATCAGCCATGAAGTTCGCACGCCGCTGAACGCCATCATCGGCTTCGCGGAAGTGATGGTCGACCAGCGTTTCGGCCCGCTCGGCAACGAGCGCTATATCGAATACATGAAAGACATTCGCGCCTCGGGCGAGCGCGTCATTGCCATCGTCAATGACCTGCTCGATCTGTCACGCATCGAGACCGGCAAGATCGACCTCGCTTTCACCACGCAGAACCTCAACGAGATGGTGGAACAATGCGTTGCGGTCATGCAACCGCAGGCCAATCGCGGCCGCATCATCATCCGCACCTCGCTGGCGCATCTGCTCCCGACCGTCGTTGCCGATGCCCGCGCGCTGCGGCAGATCACGCTGAACCTGATCGGCACTTCGATCCATCTCGCCAATGCCGGCGGCCAGGTGATCGTCTCCACTGCATTGTCGGATCTCGGTGAGATCGTACTGCGCGTCCGCGACACTGGTCACGGCCTCAACGACAACGAGCTCGCCGCCGCGATGGAGCCGTTCCGGAGTACGACCCCGTCCGATCAGTCATCGGACAGTTCGGGTGTCAGCCTGTCGCTGACCAAGGCGCTCGTCGAGGCCAACAATGCGCGCTTCCAGATCAAGACCGCGCCGAGTTCAGGCACGCTGATCGAGGTGGCCTTTTCGAATGCCGCGGTGAAGGCCTGATTGGCCGTCACCCGTTTCAGCGGCTGAGCGCCATCGCCGCGTCGGAACGGCGCGGCTTGCGATAGCCGATCAGCAGCGGGCCGAATGAGACGGCGAAGCCGATAAAGGCCGCGCCCCACGTCAATGCCGCAACATGGAGCAGCAACGTGGTGCGTGAGGCATGCACTGCCCGGCGATGGCGACGGCGATGCGTAACCCGCCTACGCGGCTTCGGGCTGCCTGACATCGTCCAAAACGTTGCCGAGCGGAATCGAAACAGCCGCTCTCACGCCCTGTGCGTTGCTACGATTTCCGATATCGAGACGGAAACCGTTACGATCCGCCGCCGTCCGGGCAATCGCCAGTCCAAGTCCTGTGCCATCGATATCCATCGGCGCCGCACGGAAGAAGCGGTCGTAGAGATACGGCACGGCGGATTCCGGTATTCCACATCCGCTGTCGATCACTTCGATGACGAAATCCGCCCCCCGGCGCGCAGCCTTGATGCTGACCGTGCCGCCGGCGCGCGTATAACGCACCGCATTGTCGAGCAGGTTCGAGACGATCAGCCGGAGATCGGCGGCACGAACATTCAGATCATCACGCGTCCCCGGCACGATCGCGAGCGAGACGCCCTTGGCCTCGGCGATGGAAACAAAACCTGACACCACCAGTCGCACGAAGGCCTCCGCATCGACGACTTCGGCTTCGCTTTCGATGCCGGCATCGGCGCGAACCATGGTCATCAACTGGTTGACCGAATAGGAGGCCCTTCTAATTCCGTCGAGCAGATCCTGCGCGATCTCACGTTCAGGCGCATCGAGTTCACGCGATCGCAGGTTATCAATCTGGATCTGGAGGGCGGCGAGCGGTGTCCGCAATTCGTGTGCCGCGTCGGACACGAAACGGCGCTGTGTCTCCAGCGCCGTTTGGTGTCGTTCGATCAGGGAATTCATGGCTGTCACCAGCGGCGCGACTTCGACCGGCACGCCTTTCAGGCCAAGTGCATCCTTCGCATCGGCACTTCGCTGCCCGATATCCGCCGACAGCGTTCCAAGGCCGGACAACACGCGCTTCACCACCAACCAGATCATCAACCATGCGATCGGAATGGCGGCGATCAGCGGCACGGCAGCGCCCGCGGCGGCATAGGCGGCGACTTCCTCGCGCGCACTCCAGCGCTGCGAGACCTGGATCGCATGCGTCGCGTCGCGCGACCTGAACACGCGCCAGCGTTCCCCACCCGCGGTCACGTCGGCATAGCCGAGTTCCGACTGAAACGGGATATCGACCGAAGGGCCTGAACGATGAATGGGCTGTTTCGACTGATCCCAGATCTGGATCACCAGCTGATCTTCCAGCTCGGCATCAATCCGCGGCTCGATATCATGCCTGAACACCAGACCTGCCGTGAGCGCGACCTCGTGAAGAGCGTTGTCCTGGAAGCTGTTCACCTCATACTTGACGAAATAATAGGACGTGACCGATGCGGCTGCGCCGACGACCATCAGCAGACCCGTGACATACGTCATCACGGTCTTTCGCAACGACGTCATGCCCCCTCCTTCGTGACCATCCAGCCCGCTCCGCGGACATTGCGGACGATATCCTTACCGTACTTCTTGCGCAGTCCGTGGATCAGCACGTCGACCGCATTGCTCTGGACTTCCTCGCCCCAGCCGTAGATCCGACTCTCGATCTGGCTGCGCGACAATATTTGCCCGGGCCGTTCCATCAAGGCATGAAGCACCGCAAATTCACGGACAGACAGCAGATGCTCGATATCGCGGAATGTCGCCACCTGGGTCGATGGATCCAGCGTGATCTCCGCGGACGTCATAAGCGATATCACGCGACCATTCGCGCGACGCGTGACTGCGCGTATGCGCGCGAGCAGTACCGGAAGTTCAAACGGCTTGACGATGTAATCGTCTGCGCCGAGATCGAGGCCCGCCACCATATCGGACACACCATCCCGCGCGGTGATGATGAGCACCGGCGTCGTCATGCCGGACTGCCGCTGCGCCTTGAGCACGTCCAGGCCGGAGATCCTGGGAAGACCGATATCAATCAGGGCGACCGCATATTCCGACCGGTCCATGGCTGCCAGACCATCGCGACCGTTGCGCGCCCAGTCGACGCTCATGCCGTTCTCGCTCAGGCCGCGCACCAGAGCCTTGCCGAACATGGCGTCGTCTTCGATCAGTAGAACGCGCATCATTGAATCTCGTGCTCGTGCCTACGGCAAATTTGGAAAGCCAGCTCTCGGCATGTCAGACAGTATCGGAGGCATCCCGATATTCCCCTACTCCAAGCATCGGTAATACCAGCGCTTGTCCAGTGACTATTAGTTTGGAGCAGGCTGGACACCACACCTCGTTTAGAACGATTACAAATTAGCTCGACGCCTGTTGGTGCACAGATCACACACCCCTGGGCATATCCCTCGAAGTTCGATGGATTCTAAACGCCATCTAATTCGCGCCTAATACTCCGGATTGCAGATGTGTCCAAGTGTTTCCGGGGAAGCACAAGGACCGCCGGCATCTGCATGAGCGGAGAATATTTCAGGGGCGTAGTAATGACTTCCAGGACTTCGATCGGGGGACGCAGCACGGCGGCGCGCAAGGCTTTTCTGATTTCGACGAGCGCGGCGGCCATGATCGCGACGGGATTTTGCATCGCAGAGCCGGCGATTGCGCAGAATGCGAATTCCGGCGCATCGACATTGCCGCCGGTGCAGGTCGACGCTCCCAGCGCGCCTCGCGTGCGCCGCGCCCAGCCGCGGCGCACCGCATCCGGCCGCGTCGCCCGTACGCGCCCCGTTGCGCCGCAGCCGGTTCGCCAGCCGCCCGTGGTCAGCAATCAGGATGCCCGTACCGGACAGTCCGGCTATATCACCCAGAACATTTCGAGCGGCACCAAGACCAACACGCCGTTGATCAACGTGCCGCAATCGGTATCGGTGCTGACCAAGGATTTCATCAAAGATCAGGCCTTCACTTCGATCGGTGAAGCCGTCCGCTATGTGCCCGGCGTGATCTACCATCAGGGTGAGTCGCATCGCGACGACCTCGTTATCCGTGGCCAGCGCAGCAATGCCGACTTCTACACCAATGGCATTCGCGACGACGTGCAGTATTTCCGCGACTTCTACAATCTGCAGCGTCTCGAGGTTCTGAAAGGGCCGAATGCGATGATCTTCGGCCGCGGCGGCGGTGGCGGCGTCGTTAACCGCGTGCTCAAGGAGGCCGACGGCACGACGATTCGCGAAGTAACGGTCGGAGGCAGCTCGTATCCAGGCGGCCGGACCTCGGTCGATATCGGCCAGGCCGTCACCCAGGACCTCGCAGTGCGCTTCAACGCCTTTTACGAGAACACCGACAGCTATCGCGACTTCGTCAATCTCGAACGTTACGGCTTCAATCCCACAGTCACCTTTGCGCCGAACGACACCACAAAGGTCAAGCTCAGCTACGAATATCTGCACGACAACCGCACGGTCGATCGCGGCATTCCCTCGCAGGTCCGTCCGGGCGGAGCGCTGCCGCAATTCGCCTACAATACCGCCTCCTCGACCTATTTCGGCAATCCGAATGCAAGCTATGCGATTTCCGACGTCAACATCGCCAATGCCGTGATCGAGCATGATTTCGAGAACGGACTGACCGTGAAAAACTCGTCGCAATTCGCGGACTACCGGAAGTTCTATCAGAACGTCTATCCGGGCGGCGCGGTGAACCTTCCCGGCACCTCGGTCAATCTCAGCGCCTATAACAACGAGACCGACCGCCAGAATCTGTTCAACCAGACGGACTTCACCTATCGCGTGAGTACTGGCCCGATCCGCCACACCGTGATGTTCGGCGGCGAAGTCGGCAATCAGAGCGGGCTTGCCTTCCGGCAGAGCGGCTATTTCAACGGCGACACGGCGCAGACCAGCCTATCTGTGGATCCCCGGAGCCCGACGCGTTTCGACCCCGTCGCCTTCCGGAACACCGCGACAGACGCCAACAACACCTACAATCTGAACCTCGGCGCCCTCTATGTTCAGGACCAGATCGAGATTACCCGCTATCTGCAGCTGATCGGCGGCCTGCGCTTCGACCACTTCGACCTGTCCTCGCGGGATCGCCGCACCGGCGTTGTCCAGACCCGTACCGACGACCTCGTATCACCGCGCGCCGGTGTGATCGTGAAGCCGGTCGACAACGTCTCGGTCTATTACAGCTATGCGGTGTCCTACTTGCCGAGCTCGGGTGACCAATTCAGCACGCTCTCACCAGGCCTCGTAATCGCCGAGCCTGAGAAATTCGTGAACAACGAAGTCGGATTGAAGTGGGATATCCATCCACGCCTGCAATTCGCCACCGCCGTCTACGATCTGAACCGGACCAACCAGCGTCTGGCGGACCCGAACAATGCCGGCTTTTTCATTACCAGCGGCGCGACCAAGACCCGCGGTTTCGAAGCCTCATTGGCCGGCTACATCACCGATGCGTGGCAGGTGACGGGCGGCTATGCCTATACGGACGCCCAGATCACCGGCGCGAACTCGACAACGGTGCTTCCTGGCAACCGCGTCGGCCTGGTGCCGCTCAATACGTTCTCGCTCTGGAACAAGTACCAGTTCACGCCACAGTGGGCCGCCGCGGTTGGCGTCATCCACTATGCCAATTTCTATGCGTCGTCAGACAACACCGTGCTGCTCCCCGAATGGACCCGGGTCGACATGGCCGTGTTCTTCAAATTGAACGAGATGTGGCGCGCGCAGCTCAACATCGAGAATCTGCTCGACCACCGCTACTTCGCGACTGCGGACGGCAATAACAACATCACGCCTGGCTCGCCGCGCGTATTCCGGTTGTCGGCAACTGCCAACTTCTAGAACTGTGCATGACAGCGGACCGCAGGTAAGTCGTTGCCTGCCTGCGGTCCGTCCCATCAATCTGGAATAGGTCTAATATATGGGCCGCGCGACGTTACGTCGCTGACGTCCGAAAGACCTCTGCGTTATTCCAGTTGCCATCGCATATCGCCCCTTGCCGGAGCCATTTCATGATCAAGCATCACGCCCTTGCTACCGCCGTCGTTTTCGCTGCCCTCGGTGCATCCGCGCTGCAGGCTGCCGAAGAGGTCAATGTCTATACCTATCGCGAAACCAAGCTGGTGCAGCCTATCTTCGAGGCCTTCACCAAGGACACCGGTGTGAAGGTCAATGTGATCTCCGCCAGCTCCGGCCTTGAGCAGCGCATGAAGGCCGAGGGCGCCAACAGCCCGGCTGACGTGCTGCTCACCGTGGATATCGGCCGCATCGACGAAGCCGTGCAGGCTGGCGTGACGCAGCCGATGAAATCCGAGGTAATCGAGAAGATCGTCCCGGCGCAATATCGCGATCCCGACGGCCACTGGGCGGGCATCTCGATGCGCGCCCGCGTGGTCTATGCCTCGAAGGATCGGGTCAAGCAGGACGCCATCACCTATGAGGAACTCGCCGATCCGAAGTGGAAGGGCAAGATCTGCATCCGCTCCGGTCAGCACATCTACAATAACGGGTTGTTTGCCGCCTATGTCGCCAAGCACGGCGAGGCCAAGGCCGAAGAATGGCTGCGCGGCGTGAAGGCCAATCTCGCACAGAAGCCGTCCGGCGGCGACCGCGAGACCGCCCGCGACGTTGCGGCCGGAAAATGCGACCTCGGCATCGGCAACACCTATTACTGGGCACTGATGATGAATGCCGATCCCGACAAGAAGCCATGGGCGGAAGCCACCAAGGTAATCCTGCCGACCTTCGAAGGCGGCGGCACCCATGTGAACCTGTCCGGCGTTTTGCTGGCCAAACATGCGCCGAACAAGGCCAATGCCATGAAGCTGATCGAATGGCTGGTTGGGGAACATGCCCAGCAGGTCTATGCCGACGCAAACTACGAATATCCGGTACGCGCCGGCATCCCTGTGAATCCGACCATCGCGGGCTATGGCAAGCTCAATGCCGATCCGATGCCCATCGCCAGGATTGCGGCGAACCGCAAGGCCGCATCGACGCTGGTGGACAAGGTCGGGTTCGATAATTGAAAGTGATTAGCGCGGAGCGCGGACGGGGGAGGGATAGCCGCAAACTCCGAATCCAGCCGCCTCCCTCATCCGTCGCGGACTACGTCCGGGCCACCTTCTCCCACCTGGCGAAGCTCTGCTTCGCGCCGGGGAGAAGGAAGGAAGAAGTGTGACCCTCTCCCGCACCGAACTCACCGCGACCATCATCGCCGCTGCCACCGCACTTCTCGTGGCAGTGCCCGTGATCAGCATCGCGCTACTCGCGCTACAGCCGGAGCCAGAGCTTTGGCAGCATCTGATCACCTATGTGTTGCCGCAGGCGCTGCGCGACACGGCAGCCCTCCTGCTCGGCGTCGGTATCGTCACGCTGGCAGTCGGTGCCGGCACCGCATGGCTGATCTCGGCGCACGATTTCCCCGGTCGCGCGCTCATGCTCTGGCTCTTGCCGCTGCCGCTCGCGATTCCGACCTATCTCGCCGCTTACGTCTATGTGGACCTGTTCGAGCCACTGGGCCTCGTCCATCGCACGCTGGCGACGACAATGTCGTTGCCAGACGCGATCAGGTGGCTCCCGAGCCTGCGTTCGCTGCATGGCGCGATCTTCGTGATCGGGAGCGTGCTGTATCCTTACGTCTATCTCTCTGCCCGCGCGATGTTCCAGCATCGCAGCGCCGATTTTGCTGAAGCCGCGAAGATACTCGGTGCGGATCGCTGGACGACGTTCCGCCGTGTCTCGCTACCGATGGCGCGGCCCGCCCTCGCCGTGGGTCTCGCGCTGGTATCGCTGGAAACGCTGAACGATATCGGCGCCAGCGAATATCTCGGCATTCGTACGCTCACCGTCTCGGTTTTCACGACCTGGCTCAATCGCGGCAGCCTTGCCGGTGCTGCGCAGCTGTCATTGTTCATGCTTGCCATCGTCGCGGTGCTGATCGCCATCGAGCGTTTCGGGCGCCGCGAAGGTAACGTGGAATTTTCATCGGAGAATCCGAGACTGGCACCGCGCACCCCGCTGACTGGCTTGCGAGGCTGGCTGGCCTTCACCGCTTGCTTGATCCCCGCCCTGCTGGGCTTCGCCGTGCCTTTGCTCTATCTGCTGCGCGAAAGCCTGCGCCGCGGCCTGCTGTCGATCGAAACGACGGTTTGGCGCGATGCCGGCCACACCATTGCACTGGCCGCAATTGCCACGGGAGCTGCGCTGCTTCTCGGACTTGTGGTGATTGTTGCCCAGCGCTGGCGTGTTTCGCGGCTGACCAACCTGTCGGTCGCTGTCGCCCAGACCGGCTATGCGCTGCCCGGAACGGTGCTGGCGCTGGGTCTGCTGACGCCGGTACTGTTCATCGACAATGGATTCAGCATGCTCGCCGGATGGCTCGGTCTCGCATCACCCGGGCTTGTCATGGTCGGCTCCGGGGCCGCCGTGGTGACCGCCTATGTGATCCGGTTCCTGGCGGTGCCGACCGGTTTCATCAAGGCCGGCTTCGAGCACATCCCCGTCGATTACGACGACAGCGCCCGCGCCGCCGGCGCGCCGGCAATCACCACGCTACGCGTGATTCAACTGCCGCTGCTGCGCCCTGCACTGCTTGGCGCTGCCATCGTGGTCTTTGTCGATTGCCTGAAGGAGCTGCCGGCGACGCTGCTGCTGCGGCCCTTGAACGTTGAGACGCTCGCGACATCGATCTATCAATATGCCAGTCGCGGCAGTTTCGAAGAGGGCGCACTCGCCGCACTGCTGATCGTCGCTGCAAGCATCGGTCCGGTGGTCTGGCTGACGCGCTTTGCAGATGTGCCGCAGGGGCCGGTGTAACGCGTTTACGCGATCGGGATCTGAACGCTTTTGCGTGACTCCGCAAAGATCGCCCAGGCCGCCACGAACATCGCCGCAATCACGGGACCGACAACGAAGCCGTTCAGACCGAGGGCGTCGATGCCGCCGAGTGTGGCGATCAGCACCAGGTAATCAGGCAGCTTGGTGTCCTTGCCCACCAGCATCGGGCGCAGGATGTTGTCGACCAGACCGATGACAAGGAAGCCATAGGCGATCAGGATCACGCCCTGAACGATGGAGCCCGTGGCCAGCAGATAGAGTGCGACCGGCATCCAGACCAGTCCGGCGCCGACCGCCGGCAGCAGCGACAGGAACGCCATCAGCACCGCCCACAGGAGCGCGGCATTGATGCCAAGGATCCAGAAGATCAGGCCACCCAGCGCCCCCTGCGCCAGCGCAACCAGAATGCCGCCCTTCACGGTGGCGCGGATCACCACCGTAAATTTCTGCATCAGATCGTCGCGCAGCTCCGACCGCAGCGGAATGGCGTCCTTCACACGCCGCGCCAGCGCTTCACCGTCCTTGAACAGGAAGAACAGCAGATAGAGCATGATGCCGAGATTGATGATGAAGTCGAAAGTGCTCTGACCGATATTCAGCGCCTGCGTGGCGATATACTGGCTACCTTGCATCAGCCCGTTGGAGATCTTCTCCTGCAGGCCTCCGAGATTGGCGATCCCGAAGCGGTCGAGCAGACTCCTGGCCCATTGCGGCGCCGCATCAAGAATTTGCTGAAGGAAGTGCGCGAGATTGAATTCGCCGGATTTCATCTTACCGACGACGACGGCCGCCTCCTGCGCCAGCGATGCACCAACCAGTGTCAGCGGCAGGATCACGATCAGCACGATCAGACCGACGGTGAGCAGGGCTGCCGAATTCGGATGCTTCGGCATCCGGCGCTCCAGACGCCGGTGCATCGGTGCGAACATGATCGCGATCACGACGCCCCACAGGATCGCGCTGTAGAACGAACTCATGATCCAGCCGAAGGCCAGCGTGACCACGACGATCAGCAGCAGGAAGAAACGGTCTTCGAGACTCGCGCGCATGCGAATGTAGCTCCTATGCGCAAATGCCCGGCAGTCGCCGGGCATCCAAAGCTCCGAATTCGTAGGATGGGTAGAGCGAAGCGAAACCCATCCTACTGTCACCCGGTGCGCCGGGATGATGGGTTTCGCTTCGGCGCGATCGCGCCTGCGCTCTACCCATCCTACGGCATCACGTATTGGTCAGTGCGACCCGGTATTCAGCTTCGGTATTGGCCTTTACCTCATCGAGCGTCACGCCGTCGGCAAGCTCGATCAGGGCCATGCCGTCATTGCCGTGCTTGTCGATGGTGAACACGGCCAGATCGGTTACGACCATGTCGACAACACGCTCGCCGGTCAGCGGCAGGTTGCAGGTCTTCAGCAGCTTGGCGCCGTCCTTGGCGGAATGCTCCATGACCACGACAACGCGCTTGACGCCGGCGACGAGGTCCATCGCACCGCCCATGCCCTTCACCATCTTGCCGGGGATCATCCAGTTGGCGAGATCGCCATTCTGGGCGACCTGCATGGCGCCGAGGATCGACAGATCGATATGGCCGCCACGGACCATGCCGAAGGAGTCTGCCGACGAGAAATAGCTGGTGGTCGGCAGTTCGGTGACGGTCTGCTTGCCGGCATTGATGAGGTCCGGATCTTCCTCGCCCTCATAGGGGAACGGACCCATGCCGAGCATGCCGTTCTCGCTCTGCAGCTGAACGTCGACGCCTTCGGGAATGTAGTTCGATACCAGCGTCGGAATACCGATGCCGAGATTGACGTAATATCCGTCGCGCAATTCCTTAGCCGCGCGCGCTGCCATTTGATCACGGGTCCAAGCCATCGTTCTCTCCTGTTTTTGCTTTTGGCGGTTACGCGGGACGCTGACGCGAGGTCACTTTTTCGATCCGCTTCTTGCCGGTACCGACCTCGACAATGCGCTTCACGAAAATGCCGGGGGTGTGGACGTGATCCGGGTCGATCTCGCCGGCCGGCACCAGATGCTCGACTTCGGCAATGGTGATCTTCGCGGCAGTCGCCATCATCGGGTTAAAATTGCGGGCGGTCTTGCGGTAGACGAGATTGCCTGCGGTATCGCCCTTCCAGGCGTGCACGATCGCGATGTCGGCGAACAGACCACGCTCCAGCATATAGGTCTCGCCGTTGAATTCCATGGTCGGCTTGCCTTCCGAGATCAGCGTGCCCACGCCGGTCTTGGTGTAAAAGCCCGGAATGCCGGCGCCGCCGGCGCGAATGCGCTCGGCCAGCGTGCCCTGCGGGGAGAATTCGAGTTCCAGCTCACCGGCCAGATACTGCTGGGCGAACAGCTTGTTCTCGCCGACATAGGACGAAATCATCTTCTTGATCTGGCGGGTTTCCAGCAGGCGGGACAGGCCGATGCCGTCGACACCGGCGTTATTGGACACCACGGTGAGGTCCTTGACCCCGGAGTCGCGCAATGCGTCCGACAGGTCCTCAGCAATGCCGCAGAGGCCGAAGCCGCCGGACATGATCATCATGCCGTCCTTGAGAATGCCATCGAGTGCCGATTTGGCGTCGGGGTAGACCTTGTTCATGGGAATCGACCTGATGCAGGAATGCGCTGAGAACCCAGCGGGCGCGGGCGGCTATGTCGTGGATTATTAGGCGGAAACTCCGCGGCAGGTCAATCGCGGGGGACTGCGACCCCATCACCCCTGCTATGGCCTTGAAAGCGTCAAGAAAACCCTTCAAATTGAGGACCTTGGACGTGGGCGCACATGGATGCCGCCCCGCTATGTGTGACCACCAACCAACCCGGATAGTTCATTGACGAGTGCCCAAGGAATAAGACGCCTGGGGATGCCGATTGCGGCGCTCCTGGGTGTTGCGGTGATCGGGCTGTTCGCCATGTCGTGGTTGCTCAACCGCGATACGCTGCGCCATGCCGTGGAGTCGCAGATTCGCGCCGTGACGGGGCTCGACTTCGTCGTCAACGGCGCGGTGGATGTGTCGGTCTTTCCGGGCAGCTATGTCTCGTTTCACGATGTCGGCCTGAAGGGCGGCGGGTCGATCGATCCCGCTTTGACGGTCGATGTGCTGACGGCCAATCTGCGGCTGCTTCCGCTCCTGCTGCAGCGCTTCGAAATCGCCGACATGATGATGCTGCGGCCGCGCATCCGCGTGATCCGCGAAACCTCCGGCGACAGCAACTGGACCCCGTTCATCGAATCCATCGCCCGCACCATGAAGCCGGGCGCCGAGCAACCGCTGTCCTTCTCCGAAATCCGCATCCAGGACGGCGTGCTGCACTATCAGGACTCGCACAATAGCGAGCGTCTCAGCGACATCGACCTGTCGCTGGCCTGGCCATCCATCTCGCGCTCATTCGCTGCAACCGGCCAGTTCGACTGGCGCGGCGAGCGGATCGACGGCAGCCTCAGCGTGAGCGACTTCATTGCCGCACTGTCGGGCGAGCGCTCCGGCGTAAAGGCACGCATCGCCGGTGCGCCGATCAAGCTCGCCTTTGACGGCACTGTTGCCAACCGCGCCAGCCTCGTCATGGAGGGCACGCTGACCGCCGACAGCATGTCGCTCCGCAATGCACTGCGCTGGGTCGGCCAGGCGCCGCCCGGCTCCGGCGGTTTCGGCCGCTTTGCCCTCAAGGCGCGCGCCAGCCTGGTAGGCCCGTCGATTGCCCTCACCAACGTCAATGTCGAGCTCGACGGCAACAGCGCCGAAGGCGTCATGACCTACAGCAACACCGGCCGTCAGACGCTGCAGGCGACCTTGGCTGCCGGCGCGCTCGACTTCACGCCCTATGTATCCACCGTGCGACTGCTGGCCTCCGGCGCGCGGGACTGGAACCGGCAGTTGTTCGATCTGAACGCGCTGTCCACCACCGATCTCGACATGCGCCTATCGGCCGCCAAGGTCACCGTCGGCTCGTCCGTGCTCGGCCGTACCGCGCTCGGCGCCAACCTGCGCGGCGGCACGCTGGCGCTGTCAGTGGGTGAAGCGCAGATCTATGGTGGCATCGTCCGGGGGTCGTTCAACGTTGCGCATTCCGATGCCG
This sequence comes from Tardiphaga sp., assembly GCF_041424195.1. Lineage (NCBI taxonomy): Bacteria > Pseudomonadati > Pseudomonadota > Alphaproteobacteria > Hyphomicrobiales > Nitrobacteraceae > Tardiphaga > Tardiphaga sp. The sequence goes on from NZ_JBGMOE010000046.1 coordinate 79,446, forward strand.
TGGCTGACGTGAAAGCCCAGTTCCAGTTCAGCGATGTGGACCTGCAGGCCTGTGCCAGCGATCTGTTCGGCGTCAACAAGCTCACAGGACGCGGCAATCTCAGCATGATGCTGGAGGCCTCGGGTTCATCGCCGTTCGGCCTCGCGCAATCGCTCGACGGAACCGCGACGCTGACCGGTCATGACGGCGCCATCAGCGGCTTCAACGTCGAACAGTTGTTGAAGCGGCTGGAGCGACGTCCCCTGTCCGGCGCCGGCAATTTCCGCTCGGGTTCGACACCGTTCAACACGCTCAACATGTCCGTGAAATTCAATGACGGCATCGCCACCGCACAGGATATCCGGATCGATGGCCCGGCGGCAAAACTGACGCTGACCGGCACCGCGTCGGTGCCGTCGCGCGAATATGACTTCAAGGGCACCGCCAGCCTCAACCCGGCGGCCAACGGCACCGGCGGCTTCGAACTGCCTTTCGTGATACAGGGCCCGTGGGACGATCCGCTGATCTTCCCGGATCCGGAAAGCCTGATCCGTCGTTCGCCCGGTGCAGCTCCCCTGCTTGACGCCGTCAAGGATCGCAAGACCCGCGATGCGGTACGCTCGGTGATCGAACGTTTTACGGGTGTGCCCAAACAGACGCCGGCACCAGAGCCGGAAAAACCCGCCAATACGCCTGCGGCAGCAGCACCTGCGGATGCGGCACCAAAGGCGAACTGACTTTTGCCTTATAACGGCGCGGCGCTTTCGCCCCGGGCGCTCGACAATTTCGAGGCCAGCGATGCCAGTAAGATGACCACGGCGATGAAGCCGACGATCAGCGTGCAGATCGCGTTGATCTCCGGCTTCACGCCAAGACGCACTTCCGAATAGATCCGGATCGGCAGCGTCGCCGAACCAGGTCCTGTCGTAAAGCTCGCAATCACCAGATCATCGAGCGAAAGCGTGAAGGCCAGCATCCAGCCGGCAGCAATGGCCGGCCAGATCAGTGGCAGGGTCACGGCCAGGAAGGCGCGGAACGGGTCGCGGCCAAGATCCATCGCCGCTTCCTCGAGGCTCCGATCGATGCCCGCGAGCCGCGACTGCACCACGACCGTGACGAAGCACATGGTGAGTGTGGTGTGCGCGATGGTCACCGTGACGAAGCCGCGCCCGGCATCAAGCGCCACGAACAACAGCAAGAGCGACAGGCCGGTGATCACCTCGGGCATCACCAGCGGCGCGTAGAGCATCCCGGACATCAGCGCGCGACCGCGAAATCCCGCGCCACGCGTCAACGCAATCGCTGCCAACGTGCCGAGCAGCGTCGCCAGCGTTGCCGACACGACACCCACGCGAAGACTCATCCAGGCAGCATCGAGCATCGCACGATCGTTGAAGAATTCGGTGTACCAGCGCGTAGACCAGCCACCCCACACCGTCACCAGCCGCGAGGCATTGAACGAATAGATGACGAGAATGACGATCGGCAGATAGAGAAATGCAAGACCAAGCACCAGGGATGCGACGTTGAAGCGCGACAGACGAAGCGGATGCACGGCCATCAGCGTGCCTCCAGCTGGCGGCGCTGCAACCGGTCATAAATCAGCAGGGGGATCAGCAGCAGCCCGAGCAACACAATCGCGGTAGCCGACGCCACCGGCCAATCCTTGTTCGTGAAGAATTCGAGCCACAGCGTCTGGCCTATCATCAACGAGTTCGATCCGGCGAGCAGATCGGGAATAACGAATTCGCCCATGATCGGGATGAAGCACAGCAACGCGCCGGCACCGACACCGCGAAAGGACAAGGGAACTGTTACCAGCCAGAACGCGTCAATGCGCGAGACGCCGAGATCGGCCGCGGCTTCGATCAGCGACGGGTCCTGTTTCGCCAGCGTGGCATAGAGCGGCAGGATCATGAAAGGCAGATAGGAATAGACGATGCCGAGATACATGGCACTGTCGGTGGACAGCCACACGACTGGCGTCGATACAATATGCAACGCAAGAAGTATCTTATTGAGCAAGCCGTCATGCTGCAGGATGTTGATCCAGGCATAGATACGGATCAGGAACGAGGTCCAGAACGGCACGATCACCAGCATCATCGCGATGCCTTGCCAGCGGCGGGGTAGACGCGCCATGCCATAGGCGATGGGATAACCGACCGCGAGCAAGATCAAGGTCGATACCACCGCGACGAGAACACTGCGCAGATAGGATGCAAGATAGAGATTGTCCGAAACGAGCAATCGGAAATTATCCAGCGACAGCGCGGCAAACGAGGCCTTCAGGCCACCGATTCCCTCGGACAGTCCGAACACCGGCATATAAGGCGGCTGCGCAATCGCTGTCTGCGACAGGCTGATCTTCAGCACGAAGCCGAACGGCACCAGAAAGAACAGCACCATCCAGACGTAAGGCGGGATCGCAGCGAGGCGCGCCGGCGCCGTGAAGATGCGACGCGCGCTCATTGAACCAGCACCACGCAATCATCGGGAGCAAACCATGCCGCGACGCGCTCCCCCATCGAATAGGAATCGACATCGAGCCGTGCGGTGTTGGCGAGAGCCACCCGCAATGTCGCACCGCGGTCGAGTTTCACTTTATAGAGCGAACGACCGCCGAGATAGCCGACATCGGCGATGACACCCTCGAGGCTGTTCATCGCACCGCTATTGACCAGGTCTGTCGCCGGTCCACGCCGTGACAGCCTGATCTTTTCCGGGCGGATGGCAACGCAGATGACTGCATCGCCGACAGGCTGTCGCGGCTCGATCGCGAATAGCGTTCCGACATCGCGGCCGGCAATGGTCAGGCGATGGCTGTCGCGGTGCGTGATGCCGCCTTCGATGATGTTGACGTCGCCGACGAACTCCGCGACCCAGCGCGATACCGGCGCCTCATAAAGCTGCCTCGGCGTCGCCACCTGCTGCAGGCGGCCGCCATTCATGACGCCGATGCGGTCGGCCATGGTCATCGCCTCCTCCTGATCGTGGGTGACGATCACGAAGGTGGTGCCAAGCTGGCGCTGCAGCGTCATCAACTCGACCTGGGTCTCCTCGCGCAGTTTCTTGTCGAGGGCCGCGAGCGGCTCATCGAGCAGCAACAGCTGCGGATGTCGCGCCAGCGCCCGCGCGAGCGCCACGCGTTGTTTCTGACCGCCCGACAATTGATCCGGTCGGCGTTTCTCCAATCCCTGGAGTTTGACCAGCGCCACCATCTCGGCCACCCGCGTATCGATGCCGAGACGCGTCAAGCCAGCATTCTTGAGACCGAAACCGATATTGTCGCGCACATTGAGGTGCGGAAACAGTGCGTAGTTCTGGAACATCATGTTGACGGGCCGCTGATGCGGCAATACCGCAGCGATGTCCTCGCCGTTCAGCTCGATCTTCCCGGTGTCCGGCGCTTCGAAACCGGCCAGCATGCGCAGTAACGTGGTCTTGCCACAGCCGCTCGGCCCGAGCAGCGCGAAGAATTCACCGGCCTTGATGTCCAGAGAGAGATTGTCCACTGCGCTATGCGCGCCGAATGCCTTGGTGACGCCGTCGATCCGCAGCAAGGGCGTGGGATAGGCGATAACCGGCGCATCATTGGCGACCGGGTCCGCGATTGTCGCAGTGAGATTCGTCATAACGGCAAGCTAACCGCGGAACGCCGCGGGCTCAACAGCATCAGCGCTTCTCAACGGTCTGTCGCTCAACCAGCCTTGCGAGCGACAGAGGTCGCGGCAATCCGTCCAACCAACCCGGCATATTGCGCAATGGGGGCAGGACGCCCGATAAAGTAGCCTTGTACGCCATCGCAGCCTTCGCTGGCGAGGAAGCAGAGTTGCTCGTGTGTTTCAACACCCTCCGCAACGATCGCGACGTCGAGGCCATGGCCAAGCCCGATGACCGCGCGCACGATGGCGGCGGACTGCGGATTGAGCCCCAGATTGATCACGAAAGCACGGTCGATCTTGATCTTGTCGAACGGGAATGCCTGCAGATAGGTCAGCGAGGAATAGCCGGAGCCGAAGTCGTCCATCGAGATGCGCACACCGAGCGCCTTCAATCGCCGCAGCAACGCGACGCCACGATCGAAATCCTCGATCAGCACGCCCTCGGTGATTTCGAGCTCAAGTCGCCCGGGCTGCAGGCCGGTTTCCAGCAGGATCGAATGCACGAGGCTGACGAGATCGCCGTGCATGAACTGCGCGGGCGACAGGTTGACCGCGATCTGGAGCGGTACCGGCCACGAGGCAGCCTCAAGGCAGGCCTGGCGCAGGATCCACTCGCCCATCTCGACAATGAGGCCACTTTCTTCGGCCAGTGGTATGAAGTCTCCGGGCGGCACGAAGCCGCGCGTCGGATGAATCCACCGCGCCAGCGCCTCGAAGCCCGTAATGTCGGCATCGACGATGGTCTGGCCGGCACGCGCCTGGGGCTGATAGTGCAGCGACAATTCGCCATTGCGGATTGCGGCCGAGAGATCCTGATGCAATACGCGACGGTCGCGCAGTTGCTGGTCCATTTGCGGTTCGAAGATGCTTATCGAACCACGCGACTGCGACTTGGCCCGGAACAGCGCCGCGCCGGAATTCGCCAGCAACGCGGCCGGGTCATGGCCGTCGCGCGGGAACAGCGAGATGCCCGTGGTAACGCCTGTACGCACCGACTTGCCGTCGATGGGGAATTCCTCCGCAAGGGCCGCGGCGATCCTCTGTGCGATCAACAGCCCGGCCGCGGGCTGCACGCCGTCGATGATTACGCCGAACTCGTCACCGCCGAGTCGCGCCAAGACTCCGCCGCCGACGGCTGCATCGATACGACGCGACACCTCGACCAGCAGCTTGTCACCGATACCATGGCCGAAGACATCGTTGACCTCCTTCAAGCCGTCGAGATCAATCGACAGCACCGCGAATTCCTCGGACGTCTCGCTGCAAGCGTCGATCATCTGCGACAGGGCCTGCAAGAAGGCCGGGCGGTTCGGCAAATCGGTCAGGCCGTCGTGATAGGCCATATGCGCCATCCGCGCCTCGGTCTGGCGGCGGTCGGTGACATCCTCATGGGTCTTGATCAGATATTGCGGCTCGCCTGCTTCGTCGAGCACGGTGACCCGCCGTGTCAGAAACAGCCGCAATCCGTCGCGCGTGCTGATCGGATGCTCTTCCGCAATCGGTGTACGACTTCTGATCGCGGCCTGGTCCCGGCTGACGATCAGCTTCGCTTCTTCCGGGCGAAGCATTTCGGGAACGGTCAGACCGATAGCGTCTTCGCGCTTGCGCCCCAAAATGACCTCTGCGCCACGGTTGGCGAACAGATAGCGGCCGGTGGTGATTTCCTGCACCATCAGCGAAACGGGAATATTGTCGAGCACCGTTTCAAGGAACTTCTTGGTGCTTTCCAGTTCCTTGGACAGCGACTTCCGGTCGGTCACGTCCTCGAACAACGCAATCAGGAATGCCGGCTCGTTGCGTTCGTTGAGGGCAATCACGCGATTACTATCCAGCGTGCGGATCTCCGTACCGCGCTCGACGTTGAGTTCGCTGCGGCACTGGCTGTGTGTTTCCACCGCCAGGGCATCGGCTTCGGCGATTGCCGTTGCGGATCTTGCCGAAAATATCTGGTCTGCTCGCTTGCCGACGATCTGATCGCGCGAGAGACGAGAGAAGGTCTCGAAAGCGCGATTGGCGAAGATGTAGCGGCCATCATCAATGGTCTTGGCGGCAACGCAGATCGGAACGTGATCGAGGACGGATTCGAGGAACTGCTTGGTGGTCGCAAGCTCGCGTTGCAGGAACCGTTGCTCGGTGCAATCCTCGTGGATACCGATCGCGCCGCCATTGGGAAGCCGGCTGAACTTGACGTGAATGGATTGGCCACCGGGCATCTCGGCGATGTATTCGCCGGAGGGAACGCTCTGCTCGTAAAAGCTCTGGGTGGCCAGATCGAGCTTACCGCGCTGACGGCGTAATTCACGCAGTCTCGGGCCCGTGATATCCTTGGTGATGTCGGCGCGCGTCAGGTCGTAGATTTCAAGATAGCGATCGTTGCAAAACACGACCCGCTTCTGGGCATCGAGCATCACGATGCCCTGGCCGAGATGATTGAGAGCGGACCCGACAAACGCATTGCGGCGCTGCTGTTCGTGACGCACATTGCGCAGCGCCGAAGCGACCCACAGCACAATGGCAACAAGAAATGCCAGCACGACAAATCCGCCGATGAGGATCTGCCAGATCATTTGCGGGTCGAGTTCACTGATATAACTGACCGCCGGGGATTGCGCGTGGACTCCGGCAACGCCGCCGAGAAGGCACGCGACCGCGATGACGGACACTGCCGCCTTGCTGTCTGATCGCCCGATCTTGCCAGTCATTACACACCCGCGTATTCGCAGCGTGAGTGTTTGGTTACAGGTATGTGGATCAGGTAAATGCGTGGCGTCGCAACTGCAGAATGCGGCGAAAATTGGTGGTAATTGGCTGTGATGCTTAATGTTTTACTAATGCGCCACATCCGCAAGGTTGGACAGCGGATGACCAGCGCAGCAAACTATCGGACGCGACATGGACAAGGTTGAATGCGTGGTGGTTGGCGCCGGCGTCGTGGGCCTCGCGATCGCCCGGCGAATGGCGGAAGCGGGACGCGAGGTCATCGTGCTGGAGGCCGCGGACGCGATTGGTACCGTGACCTCGTCGCGCAACAGTGAGGTCATTCATGCCGGCATCTATTATCCGGCCGGCAGTCTGATGGCGCGGCTCTGCGTCGCCGGAAAACAGGCTCTCTATGATTATTGCCGGGATCGTGGCATCCCACATCGCAACTCCGGCAAACTGATCGTCGCTACGCGCCCCGAAGAGATAGCCAAACTGGCATCAATCAAGGCGCACGCCGAAGCCAATGGCGTCGCTGACCTCGAGGAAATATCCGGGGCCGAGGCGCGCGCGCTGGAGCCGGCACTGGCGTGCGAAGCCGCGTTGTTGTCGCCCTCCACCGGCATCGTCGACAGCCACAGCTATATGTTATCGCTGCGCGGGGAAGCAGAAGCGGCGGGTGCGGCCTTCGCGTTCCTGGCACCACTGGAACGCGGCCGGGTCACTGCCGGCGGTTTCGAACTGGATGTCGGCGGTGAGGCGCCGATGACGCTGGCCTGCGACATGCTGATCAATTCAGCCGGCCTGTCCGCGACGGCGATCGCACGCATGCTCGACGGCATGCCGCTTGACCTGATACCGCCCGCCTATCTGGCCAAGGGCTGCTACTTCAGCTGCAATGCGAAAGCACCCTTCTCGCGGCTGATCTATCCCGTGCCGGAACCGGGCGGCCTCGGTGTGCATCTCACGCTCGATCTGGCTGGCCAGGCGCGTTTCGGCCCCGACGTCGAGTGGGTGGATCACATCGACTACACGGTCGATCCGGCACGCGGAGAGCGGTTCTATCCGGCCATCAGGCGCTACTGGCCGAGTCTGCCGGACGGCGCATTGATGCCGAGCTATTCCGGAATGCGCCCGAAGATCGTGCCGCCCGCAGTCGCGGTGCAGGACTTCATGATCCAGGGTGCCCAGACCCACGGCGTACCGGGCCTGATCAACCTGTTCGGCATCGAGTCACCCGGGCTGACATCATCTCTGGCCATCGCGGACTACGTGGCCGAAATGGTGGGACACTGAGTGCGAAAGGTTGCAGGCGAAGCGATCCAGGCCAACCGAATAACTGGATGCTTCGTCGCAAACCTATCGCGGGATCAGGGCAAGACGTCACCGCACCTACGTGAAAGCAGTGACGTAAACGGCGATGTTGATGCTGTGATTTATCGTTCGCTGTTAGTGCAGCCGTTAATCAGTGCAGCGTTTCGCTGGCGCCGTTTTTGAGACGCTGGATTTCGTCTCTGACCATCAGTTTTCGACGCTTGAGTTCGACGATGCGGAGATCGTCGGTGGACAGGTGCACGAGTGCGTCGTGCAATTCGCTTTCGAGAACCTTGTGTTTGCGTTCCAGTTCGACGAGATGCGCCTGTAGTGCCATTCGAAAACTCCTCGGTAGGATTGAACCTCAGGACTCGTTCGGTTGGACCGTGAATTCTACATGACAGTGGACATCTGTCGATGGGTCTTGAAAAGTGTATTTTGGATTTCGTGTATCGTTCGAAACGAATCGTGACCTGATCACGCCGCAAAACCCGGAACCGAACGGCTTGCGCGGTGCGCCTGCACCGGCGATAGTCATGTGAGAAATCCCTCGCAAATGATTTGCGAAGCCAGTCAGCTAGAAACATGAATGACGACGAAGATCGCGAACTTCCGTTAGAACTCGCCAGATTACAGCAGGAACATCGCGACCTCGACGCCGCCATCGATGCTTTGCAGCATTCACCGGCACCGGATCTTTTGCGGCTGCAACGGTTGAAGAAGAGAAAGCTTCAGCTGAAAGACAGAATCTCTTTCATCGAAGATCAGATCACCCCGGATATTATTGCCTGAGACAACGCGTCGCACCGTGGCTGTGGGTTGAAGAACGGCCATGACTGCGAACTCAACGCGCTATGACGATGGATCGGCTTTCTTTGCCTTGCGGTGACGGCAGCGGGATGGGCCATGAACTGGCCAATCCTGAAGCTTCTGCTGCGCGACTGGCCGCCATTGTTCTCGCGCGGTATCGCCGGCACCGCCGCCGGACTGATACTGGCCGGCATCGCAGTGTGGCGCGGTGAGAGCTTGCTCCTGCCGCGGCACATCGTTCCCCGCCTGCTGTTCGCATCCTTCACCAACGTCTTTGCCTGGATGGGCTGCGCCGCCGTCGCACTGAAGACACTGACCATCGGTGAAGGCGCGCTAGTCGTCTACACGATGCCTATCTGGGCGACATTATTTGCATGGCCGATCCTCGGCATACGGCCGACGCTGCGTGATGCTGCGGCCCTTCTACTCGGTCTCGCAGGACTTGCTCGCTGATCTATATGACTCTGGGCCCGATGGGCGTTTGCTACCTGACCTGGTTTGCAACGCTGCGCCGGCTGCCGCCCGCGACGGCGGCCATGGGTACCGTGATCGTACCGGTCATGGGTGTGATCGGGGCTGCGGCACTGCTCGGCGAACCGCTGGGGCTGCGCGAACTGATCGCCATGACGCTCACGCTGGGCGGCGTGACGCTTGCACTGCGCAGGCCAGCCAGGCGGCCTGAGAGGAGCGGAACGGGGCGTGACCACAAACGAGGCGCTGCCCGAACTTGACAAAAAGAACAAAATGAGAACAAGCTTGCGGCGAGATTAATCGACTCGTGAGGGCGCCATGGCCGACATCACCTATTACGTCGCACTGCCATTCCTGCACGACGACTCTGGTTCGCCGGCCGCCGGTGCCGCCGAGGAATGTCAGAGCGCGTCCGGCGCCATCCGTCGCGCCGAACTATTGTCCCGTGCACCGGGCTCGATCGGCGCACTGGCCTTCAGCCGTACCGGCGATCCAATGATCGGCGAGTTCGGCGACGCCCAGGTGATCCGCGCCTTTGGCGAAGTGCCCAGCGACCTCAGCGCATTGTAAAGGCGCCAACTCCGACGATTTACCGGCTATATTTTCGCACGTCGCGCGGTCTTGCGCAGAGCAAAGCCAAGGCGATTAGGAATGTCGAGCAGGAAGTCGGTTGCGGCCGAAGCGCGCAATTCGGCAATCTTCGCCCGTGCTTCAGCCAGGTTGCGCCTCCAGCCTCCGGATCGTCAGCACAGCCGCAGGCGCACGGCTTTTCGGCAGCGATACCAAGGCCTTGGGCCCTTGCAAGGCAGGCGGCATGGAGCGTTTGACCGACATTGTGGCTGGCGCTCGGGTTTTCTTTTGCATGGGATTTGTTACAAGGCTAGCCAGTCTTCACCAAGACGAGATCATGTTTGCCACGCTCCTTGCCATGCAAGGAGACGACCTTGTATTTCCAGTCTATCTTTCTGGATTCGCGAAAGAAAACACGGAATGCCCGCGCCCGTCGCCATCATCATGGGAAGCCAGTCGGACTGGGAAACCATGCGCCACGCCGCCGAAACGCTGACCGCGCTCGGCGTCGCCCATGAGGCGCGCATCGTCTCGGCCCACCGGACCCCCGATCGGCTGGTCGCGTTCGCCAAGGGCGCCAAGGCCGCTGGCTTCCAGATCATCATCGCCGGTGCGGGCGGCGCGGCGCATCTGCCCGGTATGGCGGCAGCGCTGACCGAACTGCCGGTGTTCGGCGTACCCGTGGAATCCAAGGCGCTTTCAGGTCTCGATTCGCTATATTCGATCGTACAGATGCCGGGCGGCATTCCCGTCGGTACGCTGGCCATCGGCAAGCCCGGCGCCATCAATGCCGCGCTGCTTGCAGCGTCCGTATTGGCTCTGCATGACCATGCGCTGGCGACGAAACTCGCCGCCTGGCGAAAAGCGCAGACCGATGCAGTGGCTGAAAAGCCGGAAGGTGCGGCGTGAGTGCCGTGGTGACGAAGGTCCTCAAGCCCGGCGATACGATCGGCATTCTCGGCGGCGGCCAGCTCGGCCGCATGTTGGCGATGTCCGCAGCACGCCTCGGCCTCCGCTGTCAGGTTTTCTCACCGGATCCGGACTCACCGGCTTTCGATGTGGTGCAGAACGCGACATGTGCTGAATATGCTGATGTCGAGGCGCTCGAACTGTTCGCCAATGATTGCGACGTCATTACCTACGAATTCGAGAACGTGCCGGCTGCCACCGCGATGATCCTCGACGCGCGGAGCCCGGTTCTGCCCGCGCAGACAATCCTGGAGACCACGCAGGATCGTCTGGCCGAGAAGGATTTTGTGACGTCGCTGGGTATCGGCACGGCCGCTTACGCAGGCGTTGCGAATGCTGGCGAGCTTCATGCAGCGGTCAAGAAGATCGGTCTGCCAGCCGTCATCAAGACGCGGCGCTTCGGCTATGACGGCAAGGGCCAGGCGATCATCCGTGAGGGTGACGATCTCGATCAGGTCTGGAACGATCTCGGCACCAACTCCGCGATCCTCGAAGCCTTTGTGCCTTTCGAACGCGAGGTCTCGGTCATCGCTGCACGCGGCGCCGACGGCCATGTCGAATGTTTCGACGTCACCGAAAACGAGCATCGCGATCACATCCTGAAATTCTCCTATGCGCCCGCGCGCATTTCCGACGCGCTTGCCGCGAAGGCACGCGAGATCGCCGAGAAGATCGGCACCGCACTGGGCTATGTGGGCGTCTTTGCCGTCGAACTGTTTGTCGTGCCGGGCCAAAAGGACGCAATTGACGGCGCGACGCTTGTCGTGAACGAAATTGCGCCGCGGGTGCACAATTCCGGCCACTGGACGCTCGATGGCGCTTCGGTGTCGCAATTCGAACAACACATCCGCGCCATCGCCGGCTGGCCGCTCGCCAAACCCGTTCGCCATGGTCAGGTCACCATGATCAACCTGATCGGCGACGACATTCTCGACTATGGCAAGTGGCTCACCGTCCCCGGCGCCACCGTGCATCTCTATGGCAAGGGTGCGCCGAAGCCCGGCCGCAAGATGGGCCATGTGGTTGAGGTGAAGCCGGCGACATAACGAGCCGGCTTCACCTTCGCGTTCGTCAGGTGGTCGCCTTGCCTTGCACCACGCCAGTGGGCTCGTCACTCAGCCAGCGATAGATCGCGCCGCCGAGAACACCACCAACCAGCGGCGCCACCCAGAACAGCCACAACTGCTGCAGTGCCCAGCCGCCAACAAACAATGCTGGCCCGGTGCTGCGCGCCGGATTCACCGACGTGTTGGTGACCGGAATGCTGACAAGATGGATCATCACCAGCGCAAGCCCGATCGCCAGCGGCGCGAAGCCCGCAGGCGCCTTACCATGGGTGGAACCCATGATGATGAACAGGAACATCATGGTCATCACCACTTCCATGATGAAGCCGGCCACCAAGCTGTATTTGCCGGGCGAATGATCGCCGTAGCCGTTCGAGGCAAAGCCCTTGGCAAGGTCGAAACCGGCAGCGCCGCTGGCAATGACATACAACACGGCCGCACCTGCAACCGCACCGACGACCTGTGCAATCACATAGGGAAGAATCTGGCCGGCCGGGAAACGTCCGCCCGCCGCAAGGCCCACGGTGACCGCAGGATTGAGATGACAACCCGAAACGTGGCCGATGGCATAGGCCATGGTCACGACGCTGAGGCCGAAGGCCAGCGAGACGCCGACGAGACCGATACCGACCTGCGGAAATGCGGCCGCGATCACTGCACTGCCGCAGCCTGCAAATGTGAGCCAAAAGGTACCGATCAACTCGGCCGCGTATTTTTTCCCATTCATCATGCTCTCCCGGTCAGAATCGGCGTCCCGGCTGAGTCGCCACGGGGATTATGCGTCCGTGCTCCAATACCTGTCGAGACAGGGAACCTGCCCTATCCCCCACCAGAGAAAACTCGGAAACACACGTCGCTTTCCCCGCCCAAGAGGTTAAAATGACCACGCCGCAAGGTGGACATTCGCTATTTCATCTGGTACATCGGCGCCCTTGAGGTTAAGGGCATGGCCTTTGTCGGCCCTTCGCTTTACCGAAATTCAAATCCGATCAATTGAGAAGAGGATGCCGCGTGCAGGTTCTCGTTCGCGATAATAACGTCGACCAGGCTCTCAAGGCGCTGAAGAAGAAGATGCAGCGCGAGGGTATTTTCCGCGAGATGAAGCTCCGCGGCCACTACGAGAAGCCCTCTGAGAAGAAGGCTCGCGAGAAGGCTGAGGCTGTGCGTCGCGCACGCAAGCTGGCTCGCAAGAAGCTGCAGCGCGAAGGCTTGCTGCCGATGAAGCCCAAGCCGGTGTTCGGCGCGGGTCCTGGCGCCGATCGTGGCGGCCGTCCCGGCGCAGGCGCTGCTCCGCGCGCACCGCGCTAAGCTCGCTTCATCATTTGAGTTCGATAACGCGGGCGCAAGCCCGCGTTATTTTTTGCGCAGTCGCTTTTTGCGCGGGCTAGCCCCTTGGGCGCGTGGATCTTGATCGGGTGCATTTTGCCCGATGTCGCGCTACCAATAGGTCATTGGTGGCTGCGTGAGATTTGCCCTGCATGGAATGTCCCGTCCGCAAGTCCTCGTCCCGCTTCGGCGCCCGCGGCCTTACCGCGATTGCGCTTGCCGTTGCGAGTCTGTGCAGCACCGGCTGCTCGTTCAACCTGTCGTCCCTCACGCCAGGGTCCGACAGGGACGAACCGAAGACGACCGCCGTGGTGCCTCCGTCGCCCGCGAATTCCGGCAAGACCAATCCACAGGATGCGCAGATCCACGCTGCACGCGCGCAGGCACTCGCACAGTCCGGCAAACCTGACGACGCGCTGCTGGCCTTCAATCAAGCCCTCGACCTCGATCCGCACAACGCGCAGACCTTCTACCAACGCGGGCTGCTCTATCAGTCCGAGAAGAAGTACGAATTCGCCATCGCAGATTTTACGTCAGCCAACGGCCTGACGCCGCAGCAGGCCGATCCCTTGCTCGGCCGCGCGCAATGCTATCTCGCACTCGGCAAGAACCAGGAAGCCGCAGCGGATCTCGACGAGGCTTCGCAGGTGGCGCCGGGCAATGCGCAGGTCTGGCTGACCCGCGGCGCGACCTATGAGAAGCTTGGCGACAAGGCCAAGGCTGCGGACTCCTACAGCCGCGCTGTCGTCCTGCGCCCGAAGGACGATGCCGCGCGCAACGGCCTCACCCGCATGGGTGGGCGCGCGGGCTAACCAAGGCTTGAGGGGGCAGGCTGGCGGCAAGACCGCGTCGCCCTGCAAGCGTGAAAGCGACGCGCAGACAATCCACCGCTTCCCTTACCGCTCGAACGGGTGCGGGATGACCGAATTGAACACCGACTTCGCCGCAGACAGCACGTCTTCGGCCACGTTGGTGCGCTCAGGTCGCGGCGTCGCAGCGGCATTCGCCTGCAGATCCATCGGCTGCGCTGCGGGGATTTCACCGGGCGGACGTATGCGCCGCACCTCGGAAGGCTCGGACTGCGGCGAAGGCATCGGATCGAACTTCTCGACGCTTGGCGTCGCCACCATGATCGGCGGAGGCAGCTGCTGCATCGACGGAGGGGAGACAGTCCGTGCGGCTTCCTGCACGCGCGGCGCCTCCGGCGCACGCGGGGTCTCCGGCGTACGGGCAGCTTCCAGGGGGCGCGGCTCGCTGCGATTCAGGCGCTCGATGGCGGCACGGGCGAGATCGTTGGCGTCGCGGCGTTCATCGGCGCTGGCATTGGCCGCCGGTACAGTCCCCACGGTGGCAGGCACGGGCCCAGGTGTGGCCGGAGCTGGCGCGGCTTTGACCGCAGCTTTCTCGCGCAAGACCGGCTGATGACGGCGCGACTCAGGAACACTGACCGTTTCGGGCTTTTCGATGCTGGCCTTCTCGACCACCGGCTTGTCGCCGGCCTTGGCCGGGGCCGATTCAGGCAGATTGGCGAGGTCGGCAGAATTCTCGGCGGGCTTGGCCGTCGCTGCCTTGGTGTCAGGCTTCGGCGCCGCAGGCGTCGATGCAACAGCCGCAGCGGGCCGATCCGGGTTCGCCTTCGGGATGATGTAGTGATTGACGATATAGGCACCCACGATCGTTGCCAGAATTGATGGCAGGATATCGATGGTGAACTTCGAGAGATATTTCTGCAGCATGGACCGGCCTCTTCCCCGACCTGCTTCATGCTGGGAATTTGAGGCTGATTCAGGGATCAATCGCGACAGATCGAAGGCAAAGTTCCAATCCGTCGCATTGAAATGTTTCCGGCGGTCCTCAGCCGGCTACACAATGAACCGGCAATCGCTGGAGACCGATAAGGTTAAGCTTTCTTGACCTCGACCTCGAGGAACACGATTTCCTTGTCGGTCTCGTTCAGCACGTCATGCTCGATGCCGGCCTTGCGGAAATAGGACTTGCCGGTGGTGATCGGCGCCTGCGAACGGGTGCCGTCCGGAGCAACGATGGTCATCACACTCGTGGTGATCGGCACGATCACATAATCCATTCCGTGAGTATGGCGGCCAGTCGCCGCGCCGGGCGCGAGCCGCCATTCGGTGACGCGAACTTCGGGTGTGTCCTGCTGAACGTCGGACTGGGCAGCGAGCATCGTCTTATTCTCCAAAGTGGTCACGGCACGAACACCATGAAGATGAATACCGCAAACACCACCAAATGAACCAGCCCAAACAGGATGTTGGTGCGCCCGGTGCCAAAGGTCAGCATGCTCAGCACGAAGGTCATCACCAGCAAAACCATCTTCTGCGTGCTGAGACCGAGTACCAGTTCCTTGTTCAACGCATAGGCCGCCACTGCAACCGCCGGTATCGTCAGTCCAATGGTGGCAAGCGATGAACCGAGTGCAAGGTTGATGCTCTTCTGCAGATCGTTGCCGCGTGCCGCCGAAATGGCGGCGACGCTTTCCGGCAGCAGGATCAGCAGCGCTACGAGGATGCCGGCAAAGGCTTCCGGCGCGCCGACCCGTTCGATGCCGGCATCTACCACCAGCGAGAATTTCTTCGACAGCAGCACCACCGCCACCAACGAGACCAGCAGCAAAATGGCGCTGAAGGCCAGAAGACGGTTGGAAACATGCCCGCCTGCATCGCCCTCGTCATTCCCGTCAGCGACGAAGTAGTCCTGATGCCGGATGGTCTGTGTGTAGAGAAACACCGCATAGAGCATGATGGTGGCGACGCTGACAAAAGCGAGCTGCGCGTTCGAGTAGAAAGGTCCCGGGGTGGTCAGGGTGTAATTCGGCAGGATCAGCGTGGTCGTCGCCATCACAATCAGCACACTGAGATAGATATTCGACCCCGTGACCTGGAAATCCTGCTCACGGTAACGCAAGCCCCCGACGAGGATGCAGATGCCGACCAACCCGTTGCAGACGATCATCACCACTGCGAAGACAGTATCGCGCGCCAGCGTCGGGACGGCCTTGTCGCCCAGCATGATGGTGGCGATCAGCGCCACCTCGATAATGGTGACGGCCAGTGTCAGCAACAGCGTGCCGAACGGTTCGCCGATCCGGTGCGCGATAACTTCAGCATGATGCACAGCTGCGAACACCGTGCCAAACAGGACAACCAGCAGCAGCACAGCGAATGCGATGCCGGCGAGCGACTGCGTGAAACCGATCCCGAGCGAGGGAATGGACGTCGCAAGAAAAAGCAAAACGGCCAGCGCGGGGAATATCCAGGACGACCTGGGTATGGGATGTGCCGACATTGAGCAAATATCCTCGTTGCGACCATATCGACGACAAGCGAAACGCAGCCATGCCACTTCCGCGATCGATTACGCGGCTGCGTGATGCCGCCTCGCCAAGCGGCTGATGATGCGTATAATTGCGCTATCACCCGAAGGTGAGATTGCAAGAAAGAGGGAGAGGAAGCGAGATGTTTTCACATGTCATGATCGGCACCAATGACTTGGATGCCGCGAAAGATTTCTATGACAAGCTGCTTGGCACGCTGAGCGTCCCGCCTGCCGTGGTCGACCGTCACCGGATCTTCTATCGCACCAAGACCGGCACCTTCTCGGTGTCCAAGCCGATCGACGGCAATTTCGCCACGCCGGCCAATGGCGGCACGATCGGCTTCAATGCCAAATCCACCGAAGAGGTCGATGCCTGGCACGCAATGGGCCTCGCCAATGGCGCCACCACCTGTGAGGATCCCCCGGGCGTGCGCGACATGGGCGGCATGAAGCTCTATCTCGCTTATCTGCGCGACCCGGTCGGCAACAAACTCTGCGCGCTTCACCGCGTAGCCTCGTGATGCGCGGGCGCTGACGAACGGCCATAAAAAACGCCCGGCCTTTCAGCCGGGCGTTTTCACGAGGACCGTCAGTGCGAGTTACATTGCCTTGACAATATTCTCAGTCACCTTCTTCGCATCACCCAGCAGCATCATGGTATTGTCGCGATAAAACAGCGGGTTATCGATGCCGGCATAGCCGGAAGCCAGCGAGCGTTTGATGAACATCACAGTGCCGGCCTTCCAGACCTGCAGCACCGGCATGCCGTAGATCGGCGAGCTCTTGTCGTCTTCCGCCGCCGGATTGGTGACGTCATTGGCGCCGATCACGAAGGCGATGTCAGCCTGTGCGAATTCCGAATTGATGTCCTCGAGTTCGAACACCTCGTCGTAAGGCACGTTCGCTTCGGCGAGCAGCACGTTCATATGTCCGGGCATGCGGCCAGCAACCGGGTGAATGGCGTATTTCACCTCGACGCCTTCCTTCTTCAGCGTATCGGCCATTTCTCGCAGCGCGTGCTGGGCCTGGGCCACCGCCATGCCGTAGCCGGGCACGATGATGACCTTCTGCGCGTTCTTCATGATGAAGGCCGCATCGTCAGCCGAGCCGAGCTTGGCCGGCTTCTGCTCACCCGAACCACCACCGGCCGCTGCGGTCTCGCCGCCGAAGCCGCCGAGGATGACCGAGATGAAGGAGCGGTTCATCGCGTGGCACATGATGTAGGACAGGATCGCGCCCGACGAGCCGACCAGCGCGCCGGTGATGATCAGCGCCGAGTTGCCCAGCGTGAAGCCGATGCCTGCGGCGGCCCAGCCCGAATAGGAGTTCAGCATCGAGATCACAACCGGCATGTCGGCGCCGCCGATCGGGATGATCAGCAGCGCGCCGAGCACCAGCGCGAGGACGGTGATGAGCCAGAAGTCGGCGGCACTGCCCGAACGCACCAGACCGAAGATGAAGAACACCAGCGCCAGGCCGAGTGCGATATTGATGATGTGACGCGCCGGCAGGATGATCGGCGCGCCGCTCATGCGGCCGGACAGTTTGGCGAATGCAATGACCGAACCGGTGAAAGTCAGCGCGCCGATGGCGACGCCGAGCGACATTTCAACGAGGCTCGCGCCGACGATCTTCTTGGTCACCGGATCTAGAATGCCGAAGGCTTCCGGCGCGTAGAATGCGCCGGCAGCGACCAGCACCGCGGCCATGCCGACCAGCGAGTGGAAGGCGGCGACCAGTTCGGGCATCGAGGTCATCGGCACGCGCTTGGCGATGACCGCACCGATGCTGCCACCGATGGCAATGCCGAGGATCACCAGAATCCAGCCGAGCGCATCGGCCGGCGGATGCGCGGCCAGTGTGGTGCCCACGGCGATGACCATGCCGGCCATGCCGAGGAAATTGCCCTGTCGGCTGGATGCCGGGCTGGACAGCCCCCGCAGCGACAGAATGAAGAGAATGCCCGCGACGAGATAGAGCAGTGCGGCGAGATTGGCGTTCATCGGGCTGCCCTTACTTCTTTTTCTTCTGGTACATCGCAAGCATGCGTTGCGTGACCAGGAAGCCGCCGAAAATATTGACGCATGCAAAGATCAGCGCGACGAAACCGAAGCCGCGCGCCAAGGCGCCGCCGCTGCCGACCATATGGACGCCGACCGCGAGCAGTGCGCCGACCACGATCACCGAAGAGATCGCATTGGTCACCGACATCAGCGGCGTATGCAGCGCGGGCGTCACCGACCACACCACGAAATACCCGACGAACACGGCGAGCACGAAGATCGAGAGCTGAAATACGAACGGGCTGACCAGCGAGGCATGATCCATGGTGGTGCTCCTTACGCGGTCTTCGGCTGGAAGTTCGGATGAATGACGGCGCCGTCCCTGGTCAAAGCCGTCGCCTTGACCAGTTCGTCGTCCCAGTTCACCGCAAGCGTCTTGGTCTCTTTGTTGACCAACGTTTCGATGAACGAGAACAGATTGCGCGCATAAAGGCTCGACGCCGAGGCGGCGACACGGCCGGCGACATTGGTGAAGCCGACGATCTTGATGCCGTTCACGTCGACCACTTCACCGGCCTTGACGCCCTCGACATTGCCGCCGCGTTCGACCGCGAGATCGACCAGCACCGAGCCGGGCTTCATCGACGCCACCATCTCGGCGGTGACCAGACGCGGCGCGGGCCGGCCCGGTATCAGCGCGGTAGTAATGATGATGTCCTGCTTCTTGATGTGCTCGGCGGTGAGCGCGGCCTGCTTCGCCTGATATTCCTTGGACATTTCCTTGGCGTAGCCGCCAGCGGTCTGCGCGTTCTTGAATTCCTCGTCTTCCACCGCGAGGAATTTCGCGCCGAGACTTTCGACCTGCTCCTTGGTGGCCGGACGCACGTCGGTCGCGGTGACCACGGCGCCGAGACGGCGTGCGGTCGCGATCGCCTGCAGGCCGGCGACGCCGACGCCCATCACGAACACCTTGGCGGCCGGGATGGTGCCGGCCGCGGTCATCATCATCGGGAAGGCGCGACCGAAGCTCTCGGCGGCCTCGATCACGGCGCGGTAGCCGGCGAGATTGGCCTGCGAGGACAGCACGTCCATCACCTGCGCGCGGGTGATGCGCGGCATCAGCTCCATTGCGAAAGCCGACACGCCGGCATCGGCCATGGCCTTCAGCGCCGCGTCGTTGCCATAGGGATCCATGATCGCGATCACCAGCGCACCGCGCTTGTAACCGGCGAGTTCGGACGCCTCAGGACGCTTCACCTTGATGACGATATCGGCGTCTTTTACCGCATCGGCGCTGATCGTAGCGCCGACAGCCGTGTATTCCGAATCCGGCAAGCCGGACTTGAGGCCGGCGCCGGGCTCGATAGCGACATCGACACCGAGCGCCTTGAACTTCTTGACCGTGTCGGGCGAGATCGCCACGCGCGGTTCAGACGGATCGATTTCCTTGGCAACGGCAATCTTCATGGGGCCTCCGGCGGCGCAAGGCACGCGCGTGAGCAAACAGGACAGGACGCCACCCGAGCCGGGCGGCGCAATCGGCGACAGATCAGGTAAGGAAGATGCCCATCAGGGCCACGATGGCGACGACGCCGATGGTGCCCCACTTCACCAGCATGAGAAAGCCTTCATAGGTCTGCTCATGGGCCGGATAGTCGTTGCCATCGGCCGTGGTGTAAGCGACTTCGCTGTGATCGGACATCAGGGTCTCCCGCCTCGTATTTCGTATGTTGCCACGGAATTAGCGCAATTGGATATGGAGAGCAACGGCGACTGGCATACCACGGCAATCTTTGCATACCGCAGTGCACACGACCGCGCTATGCGGGCCAGTTATCGCGAATCCAGCGGGTGAGACTCGCTTCGCTGACTTCGCCGGCAGCGAGGGAGAGAATGATCGACGTAGATTGCGCGGGATCTGGACTGAACGCGACGCGATTCTTATCCAAGAAAATCATCATGCTCATGAACGCGATACGCTTGTTGCCGTCCACGAACGCATGGTTCCTCGCGAGCCCATAAGCATAGGCCGCGGCCAGTTCGGCTAGCTCCGATCGCTCGTAACGCCACTTGTTGATTGGCCTCTCAAGCGCAGAGCGTAGCATGCGCTCATCATGCAAGCCCGATGCCCCGCCAAAGCGGCGCAACTGCTTGCTATGAATGGCAATCGCCTGCTCATAGGTGATCCACCGGGGCTCGATCGGGGCGGTCATTTTATGGTTTCGTCACTTGGCCAATGCGGCGAGTGTGTCCTTGTATTTTTCCATGATGCGATCGGCGATCTCGATTGTCTCTTCGAAGTCCGGGTCGTAGGGCGTGAGTTGGACCCCGCCTCCGGCCAATTCCGTCACATGCAGCTCCTGACCTCGCTTTAGATCGAGTCGCTGCATCAATTCCTTCGGCAATAGGAGGCCGTCGGAATTGCCGATTTTCTTAATTTCAAGCTTCACGGTTTATCTCCTGATAGGCGGCCACAATCGGCCGGCGCAGTCGCGTGACTCGTCTCCCTTCTCAAAGAGCCAAAGGGCGCGTTATACAATTGTATAACACGCCCTTTGGCTCCGTTCAACAGATGTATTACAGACTAATCTTCCCTACTCCATCGCCTCCAGCTCATCGATCATCCCCGAGATGACCGAGAGGCCGCCATCCCAGAAAGCCGGGTCCTTGGCGTCGAGCCCAAAGGGCTTCAGCAGTTCGGAATAGTGCTTGGTGCCACCAGCGGCGAGCATCGCGAGGTAGCGTTCCGCGAAGCCTTCCTGAGCGTTCTCGTAGACCGCGTAGAGCGAGTTCACGAGGCAATCGCCGAAGGCATAGGCGTAGACATAGAACGGCGAATGGATGAAGTGCGGGATATACATCCAGAAATTCTCGTAACCCGGCTTGATCTCGATCGCCGGCCCAAGGCTTTCGGTCTGCACGCTGAGCCAGAGTTCGCCGAGCCGCTGCGCGGTGAGTTCGCCGTGGCGACGCTCGGTGTGAACAGCGCGCTCGAATGAATAGAACGCGATCTGCCGGACCACCGTGTTGATCATGTCCTCGACCTTGCCCGCGAGCAATGCCTGGCGCTGCTTGGCGCTCCTGGTCTGCGAAAGCAGCCGCTTGAAGGTCAGCATCTCGCCGAACACGCTGGCGGTCTCTGCCAAGGTCAACGGCGTCGGCGCCATCAGCGCACCGTTGCGGGCGGCGAGCACCTGATGCACGCCATGGCCAAGCTCGTGAGCGAGCGTCATGACATCGCGCGGCTTGCCCTGATAATTCATCAGCACATAGGGATGCGCCGATGGCGTGGTTGGATGCGAGAAGGCGCCGGGCGCCTTGCCCGGCCGCACCGGCGCATCGATCCACCGATCGGTGAAGAAGCGCTTGGCGATATTGGCCATGTCAGGTGAAAACGCGCCATAGGCGGTCAGCACCATGTCCTGCGCGTCCGACCATGGAATCGTGCCGGTGGGCGCAAACGGCAGCGGCGCGTTGCGGTCCCAATGGGCGAGCTTCTTCTTGCCGAACCACTTCGCCTTCAACTGATAGTAGCGATGCGACAGCCGCGGATAGGCTGATCGCACCGACGACACCAGCGCATCAACCACTTCGCGCTCAACGCGGTTGTTGAGATGGCGTGAATCCGCGATGTCCTGGA
The DNA here is from genome assembly GCF_041424195.1 of Tardiphaga sp. Taxonomy (NCBI): domain Bacteria; kingdom Pseudomonadati; phylum Pseudomonadota; class Alphaproteobacteria; order Hyphomicrobiales; family Nitrobacteraceae; genus Tardiphaga; species Tardiphaga sp. The sequence goes on from NZ_JBGMOE010000046.1 coordinate 101,299, forward strand.
AACCGCGCCACCGGTCGGAGATTTCCTTGTCCTTGGCCAGCGTATTGGTGATCAGCGCAAAGGTGCGCTCATTGGCCTTGAAGGTCTTCGCCAGCGCCTGCCCCGCCGCCTTGCGCTTGGCCGGCGCGCGGTCCTGCAGCATGGTCAGCGTCGGCTCGATCGCCAGTTCCTTGCCGCCGAGCTTGAAGCGCAGACCCGCGATCGTCTGATCGAACAGGCGGTTGAAGGCGCCATAGCCGGTCTGTGATTTTTCGTGAAACAGCTGCTCGACGCGGTCTTCGAGCTGATAGGGCTTGTCCTTGCGGCTGTCCTCGATCCACGGCCGGTAATGGCCGAGCTCGGGCGTCTGCATCGCCTGCTCGATCACGCCGTCGTCGATGCGGTTGAGTTCGAGACCGAAGAACAACAGATGCACCGAAGCAGCGGTGATGCGCTCGGACACATCGCCATAGAATTTCGAGATCGCGGGATCGACACTGTCGCCAGCATGGACGAGGCCGGCATAGGAGCCGAGCCGCCCCGCAAGATCGTCGATCGCCTCATAGCGCTTCACCGCACCGGCGAGCCAGGCGCCACCGCCGGGCTTGGCGGTCTCTTCTGCGAGCTTGCCTTTGTAATCCGCTTCGAAGGCCGCGCATTCGGTGTCGATCCTGTCGAGATCCCGGGTAATCTCCGGCGCATCGATCGCCGTGTAGAGATCTGCGAGATTCCATTCCGGCAGCTTGCCCCCCGGCGACTTGGTCGGTGATTTCGAGGCAGCCTTGCGCGCCGCCTTTTTGCCTGGGGCGGCTTCGCGCGAAACGGTCTTGCGGGAAGCGGTCTTTCGAGAAGGCTTGGCAGTCCGGGCAATCGCAGATTTCGTCATGAACACCTTCGGTTGGATGCTGCCGTCACACGAAAGCAGCGAGCTGCGGAGCGAAATGGACAAGCAGTTCTTCGCCCTCGGTCATCAAGGGCTCGATCTTGTCATGAATCATATGGCGAATCGTACACCACACCATGACAATCCGTGCGACAAGCCACCATCGCGTCCCGCGTAGCGCCGTGCGGGCATGCGCCGCCACCAGCGGCAGACTGCGATGCTCGAACAGAAGGCGCCCCGTGCCGTCCTCCAAAATGTAGCGGCCATCGACTCGCGAGACGCACAACGTGCAAGCTCGCTCCGGCTGCGGCCCCAGCAGATAGAGCTGCGCATCGCCGTTCTCGGTGACGCCAGTCTCCCATTCGCGGCCGCGATGCCCGAGATTGATCGTGTCGGCGAGCGTGGCGAGTTCCGTCTCGCTCCACGCGCCCTGCAGCGGCTTGCGCCGAAATGCGACGACATTCATTTGGATGCTCCGAACAGCAGCCGGTGCAATTCCGGCTCGTAATAGACCAGCAAATGTTTAGCGAAGGCCGCCGGTTCGAGACCGAGCTGGATAGCCCAGGCTTCCATGGTCTCGGTCGGCACCCGACTGAAGCCGTTCTCAACCTGCGAGATGAAGGTGTAATATTTGAGACCGAGTCTTGCGGCGAGATCGACCTGCGACAGGCCCGCCTCCGCCCTGCGGGCTTTCAGCCAATCCCCCGCCTGTTTCCGCTATTGCCGCGCTTCCGGCACGGGTTTGCCCGGCCGTTCTTCTGCGGAAGCATCTTCGCCTTGACCAAGTTTCATTTTTACGAAACTATCCACTTCAAATTTCTCAAGCTGACGACTTTACCGTAGCACAACTAACCGGCTGCAGGAACGTCGCCAGCCCCAAGATGCACGGGACGGAACAGCAAGAGACGATCATGGCGTTCACGGATCGCAGCTTCATTGCCCGCAAATATGCGCCTCCTGCCCCTCATCGGGTCAAGGAGCTGTTTGCCGCAAGCCTGCTGCTGGCACTGACCGCCGCACTCGCCTTGCGCGCATTTGTCTCGCTCGACGCGCTGGCGCCGATGGTCGCCACCCTGCTATTCGCACTTGCAGCATCGATGGCCGGTGGCGCGCTGATTCCGCGGAACTTCGCGCGGCGCGCAACCTGGTTCGATGTCGCCGGCGTCCTGACCTTTATCGGGGTCGGAATCACCATTTTGATCGAGCCCGACCAGATGGTTCGGCTCATCACTCTCACGGATCAACCCGAGTAACGGATAGGATCAACCGCGGGATCAAACCCGCAACCTTTAAACAAAGCACGTCCTGGCCCGGGCCCCTCTGGCAGTTCACCCGAACTGTGATGTCGGACTGGACGTTCATACGGAGTGGCCCACATGACTGAGTTCTTCACCGCTGAAGCTATGACTGCACTTTTCCAGGTCGTGATGATCGACCTGGTCCTCGCCGGCGACAATGCCATCGTCATTGGCCTCGCCGCCGCCGGCCTCCCCAAGGAACAGCGCGGCAAGGCGATCCTGATCGGCATCATCGCCGCTACCGTCCTGCGCATCGGCTTCGCCAGCATCACCGTTCAACTGCTGCAAATCATCGGCCTGCTCCTGGCCGGCGGCGTCCTGTTGCTGTGGGTGTGCTGGAAGATGTGGCGCGAATTGCGCGCCGGCCATGAGCACGATCTCGACGAACTCGAAAAGCTCAATGCCGATGGTTCGTCTACCGGCCCGCGCAAGACGCTGGGTCAGGCAATCTGGCAGATCACTGTCGCAGACGTCTCGATGTCGCTGGACAACGTACTCGCGGTCGCAGGCGCTGCGCGCGAACACCCGACCATCCTGATCTTCGGCCTAGTGCTGTCGATCGCGCTGATGGGTCTCGCCGCCTCCTTCATTGCCAGGCTGCTGCAAAAGCACCGCTGGATCGCCTATGTCGGTCTCGCCATCATTCTCTATGTGGCAGGTGACATGATCTATCGCGGTGCCCGTGAAGTTTGGCCCTATGCGACGGCTTACCTCGCCCCGGTGTTATGAAAGCATTAAGGCTTTGATCGCCATGGTGGCTCAAATCGGGACACACCCGCTCTGGAGTTGCCATGGCCGAACGAATCCTCATCGCAGATGACGACGCCGTCCAGCGCCGCCTCCTTGAGAACATGGTGCAGCGCTGCGGCTATGAGGCCATCACTGTCGAGAGCGGTGATGCCGCCATCGCGCGTCTGAACGATCCCGAAGCCCCCGCTATCGACGCCCTGGTCCTTGACCTGATGATGCCCGGCCTCGACGGCATGGGCGTGCTCGACAAGATCCGCGATACCGGCCTCAGCATCCCCGTCATTGTCCAGACCGCCCATGGCGGCATCGACAATGTGGTGTCGGCGATGCGCGCCGGCGCGCATGACTTCGTTGTCAAACCGGTTGGCGTCGAGCGCCTCCAGGTGAGCTTGCGCAATGCGCTGAATACCAGCGCCTTGAAAGGCGAGTTGCAGCGCATCAGGCACAGCCGCGAAGGCAAGCTCACTTTCGCCGACATCGTCACACGCAACGCCGGCATGGACGCAGTGCTGCGCACCGCACGTAAAGCTGCGACTTCCACCATCCCCGTGCTGATCGAAGGCGAGTCCGGCGTCGGCAAGGAATTGATCGCACGGGCCGTCCACGGCTCGGGCGAGCGCAGCAGCAAGCCGTTTGTCGCCGTGAATTGCGGCGCGATTCCCGACAACCTCGTGGAGTCGATCCTGTTCGGCCATGAGAAGGGCGCGTTCACCGGCGCCACCGACCGGCATCTCGGCAAGTTCGTCGAGGCGCATGGCGGCACCCTGTTTCTCGATGAAGTCGGCGAGCTGCCGCTATCGGCACAAGTGAAGTTGCTGCGCGCGCTCCAGGAAGGTTCGGTCGAGGCCGTCGGCGGCCGCAAGCCGGTGAAAGTCGATGTCCGCATCATCTCTGCGACCAACCGCAAACTGCTCGACCTCGTCAAAGCCGGACGATTCCGCGAAGACCTGTTCTATCGCCTGCATGTGCTGCCATTGACGGTGCCGCCGCTGCGGGCGCGTCGCGAGGACATTCCGTATCTGCTGCGACACTTCCTGGCGCGTTTCTGCGCCGAGGAAAAGCGGCTGATTACCAGCATCGCCGGCGACGCCATGACGATGCTCACGCAACTCGACTGGCCCGGGAATATCCGGCAGCTGGAAAACGCCGTCTACCGCGCTGTGGTGATGAGCGAAGGCGATCAGCTCGGACTGGCCGACTTCCCGCAAATCAACGCATACGCCCCCTCGATCGCGGCATCGGCCGCCGAGCCGCTGATTGTAGAACCGGCCTTTCACGCCATCGCGCCGACCATGGTACCCGGCATCGACGCAGCCATGTTGCCACTCGTCGCCGGCAGCCTGACCATGCTGACGGCCGAAAACGAGGTCAGGTCCCTGGAAGAGCTCGAATCCGAGATCATCCGCTTCGCCATTGCGTATTACCGCGGCCAGATGTCGGAAGTCGCGCGGCGCCTCAAAATTGGCCGGTCGACGCTGTATCGCAAGCTCGATGAGGCGGCGGAGAAGGATTCATCGATGACGGAATCCGCTCCGTCAAATTGAACTTCTCGCGTCGCACGCGATTGAACATGTTGTTACGATCGCTACGGAACTTGAACCGTTGCGGTCCGGTGACACACAAAGCCAAAAGCATTGGTGAAACCCCGGTATGCGTTGCAAACCGGGGATGTTGCAGTCAGTTTGTTGTGACATGTCCGGCAAGCGCTAGCGCTTGTGTCGGACGCGTGTATCGTCTGCACAGGAAGTGCTCTGAATCGGAGCTGGCAGGCCAACAACGCGACTGCTTCAGCCGAAGCTGATGACGTCAGACTGGAACTGTTCCATGCCGGAGCAGCTCTTCTAACGAGGTGCGAGAATGCGAGACTATTCCAAGGGCCGTTCCGGATTCGACCGCGTGCTGATGGCCGTGGCCGCGACATTCCTGACGGTCTCCGCTGGCGCCGCTGCTGCTGCCCAGAGCGCAACGCCCCGCGACAGTGTCTCCGAACTCGCCATCGATGCGGCGGTGCCGCGCCCCGAACCCGCCAACGTAGCCCCGCCGACCGCTGCCGACTTCAAGGCCGACGCGCCGAAGGCCGAGACCACGGCGTCCGTGCCCGATGCGACCAAGGCGTCAGAGAAGACTATCGGCTCGACCTCGACGGATACGCCAAAGGCGACTGAAGCCACGAACGCGCCTGCGGATGTGAAGCCGAGCGAGGCTGCAACCGCGCCCGCCGCCACAACGCCGCCGGCAGCGACCGCCGTCGCGCCAGCTATCCCGGCGGCCGAGCCCGCGAAGGATGTCGCCAAGGACATCGCCAAACCCTCGACCACCGTTGCGTCCAGCGATCAGCCGGTCGCCGAGAAGCTGCGCGACATGCTGGGCGCCAAGTCGACCCGCTATTTTGACCGCAAGGGCGAACGCGCCGCAGTTGAGAAGTTCTACACGGCACGCGACTTCGCACCGGTATGGACCCAGGGCGGCATCGCGACCGCGGCGGCAAAAGGCGTGATCGCTCGCCTCAAGGACGCAGGCTCTGACGGCCTTGACGCTGCCGACTATCCCGTGCCCGATTTCACTGCGGCGAATACGCCAGATGCGCTCGCCGAGGCCGAATTGAAGCTCACCGCCAGCATGCTCGACTATGCCCGTCAGGCACAGAGCGGCCGCATGCACTGGTCGCAGGTGACCGGCGACATCATGTATCCCGAACATCCGACCGACCCGGGCGAAGTCCTGGCCAACATCTCCACAGCGAAGAACGCTTCGGCCGCCCTCGACGCCTATAACCCGCCGCACAAGGGCTATCAGGAACTGAAGAAGAAGCTCGCTGAACTGCGCGGCGAGACCGCAATGCCGGTGCAGCCGATCGGCGAAGGCCCTGCTCTGCGTTTTGCCAAGGCCACGAAGAAAAATCCGAACCCGACCGTAATGGACGACCCGCGCGTGCCGTTGCTGCGCGCTCGCCTCAATGTCGAGAATCCGGCCGAGACCAAATACGACGCTGCCGTCGCCGAGGCCGTTCGCAAGTATCAGGCCAGCAATGACCTGAAGGCCACCGGCGTGCTGGACGAGGCCACCGTGCGCGCGATGAATTCGCCGAAGCGCGATCGCCACATCGATACAGTGCTGGTCAACATGGAGCGTTGGCGCTGGCTGCCGCGCCAGCTTGGCGCACCCGCAGTCGGCAACGCCTATGTGATGCTGAACATCCCTGACTATACGCTGAAGGTGATGCAGAACGGCGCGCAGGTCTGGACCACACGCGTCGTCGTCGGCAAGCCGGGCAATCACGCCACGCCGCTGATGACCGAGACGATGAAGTACATCACGGTCAACCCGACCTGGAACGTACCGCCGTCGATCATCTACAACGAATACCTGCCTGCTCTGCAGCAGGACCCGACGGTGCTTGACCGCATGGGCCTGAAGCTGACGCGCAATTCCGACGGCAGCATCCACATTGCCCAACCCCCCGGTGAAGCCAACGCGCTGGGCCGCATCCGCTTCAATTTCCCGAACAAGTTCCTCGTCTATCAGCACGATACACCGGACAAGAACCTGTTCGGCCGCGACGAGCGCGCCTTCAGCCACGGATGCATGCGCGTGCAGAATCCGGATCAGTACGCCGCGACGCTGCTGAACATCACGATGCCGAACGAACACTACACGCCGGAGAAGGTTCGCGGCATGTATGGCCGCAGCGAGATCGATCTGAAATTCCCGACACCGATCCCGGTGAACATCACCTATCAGACCGCCTTCGTCGATGACGCGGGCAAGCTGCAGCTGCGCAAGGACATCTACGGACGTGACGCGCAGATGATGCAGCTTCTGCGCAGCGGCAAGAACAAGGATCTGGAGCAGGTCGTCGCGCGAGCCCAGCCGAGCTATTCACGCCCGCGCGCGGACATCCCACAGGGCGTGGCTTTCAACGACAACGGCTCCCGCATGGCCAGCAATAACGGCCTGTCGTTCTTCGAGCGCCTGTTCGGCGGCGGTGCCCCCGCACCACAGCCGATGGCACCAGGCCAGAAGCCGCGCCGGACAGTAACCCGCTAAGCAGCGACGCTGCCGTAAAAATTGGATATAGTTATCAAGGGCTTCACCTTTTGGTGGAGCCTTTTTACGTTTCACCCGTCATCGAGGTTAACCATCGTCCATCCGGAACCCAGCAGCGGGCTATTTTTCGCCATACTCAATGAGTTAAGTTTAATGGCTGGCTGAAAAGCCCGCTTGGGGGGATGGGTTGTAAATCTCGGTTAACCCTCCCGTTTTAAGAGTACGTTCACTCTCTGTCGCCGCATGGGGTAGCGAGAGAGTTGTCGACTTGGGTGGGTTCATACGTGCTGAGCGGTTTCGCACGCAAAACGGGATTGCGCACATCGCGCGCCGGCTTTCATGCCGGCCTCGCTGCGGTACTGCTGATGGCAGGCGCCAGTTCTGTCCATAACGCCACCGCTCTCGACGAAACCCGCACTCTCTCTTTCCACCATACTCATTCCGGCGAAGATCTAACCGTCACGTTCAAGCGCAATGGCCGCTATGACGACGACGCGATGAAGAAGATCAATTACTTCCTCCGCGACTGGCGCAGCCAGGACCAGACCAATATGGATCGTCGCCTGTTCGACATTCTCTGGGAGGTCTACCGCGACGTCGACGGCAAGGCGCCGATCCAGATCATCTCCGCCTATCGCTCTCCAGCCACCAACGCCATGCTCCGCCGCCGCTCGTCCGGCGTCGCTCGTGCCAGCCAGCACATGCTTGGCCACGCGATGGACTTCTTCATTCCCGGCGTGGCGCTCGAGAAGATCCGCTTCGCCGGCCTACGCTTGCAGCGCGGCGGTGTCGGCTTCTACCCGACCTCCGGCTCACCTTTCGTGCATCTCGACACCGGTAGCATCCGGCACTGGCCGCGCATGACGCATGACCAGTTGGCGCGCGTCTTCCCCGACGGCCGCACCGTGCATGTGCCGACCGATGGCCGTCCGCTGGCAGGCTATCAGTTGGCGATGGCTGACATCGAGAAGCGCGGCGATGGCGACAGCGCCGCTCTGGCCAAGAGCAAGCCGGGTCTGTTCGCCTCGCTGTTCCGTGGCGGCAAGTCGAATGACGACGAAGACGAGAGTGCGGCAGCCGCGATCGCGCCCGCCAAGCCGTCGCCTGTGGGTATGATGGCCGCCGCGATGCCCGCGAAACCGGTTGATGCGAAACAGGCCGAGGCGAAGTCTTCGGACGCCGTTCCGATGCCGCGCTCCAAGCCCGCAGCAGCGGCGACCTATCAGCTCGCATCGGCTGACACCGAGACTATTCCGCTGCCGCGCCCGAAGGCGCCGATTCCCTCGCCCGCTCCCACAGCGAAGTCGGATAATCGGCCGCAGACTCCTGCCGACATCATCAATGCCCGCGGTTTCTGGGATGACATGCCGGCGCCGAAGCAGGCCACGCCACAGCAGGTCGCCGCGATCACCGCGCGTCAGGCATTGGCCAATGTGGTCGATCCGCAGCCGGCTGTTAGCGAGTCCAGCTTCGCCAAGGCGATGGCCTATGCGCCGCCGGCGAACTCCCCGGTCGATCGCGCCAATGTCGTTGCCGCCAGCGCGCCGATCCCGCGCAGCATGCGTCCGGCATCGGCGGCGAAGAACCCAATGGCGGTGAACAACATCACCACGGTGGTCGCAAAGGGCGCTCAGGGCCAGAGCAGCACCATTGCAGTCGCGACCCGCCTGACCGCCACAGCCATTCCGGACAACCATGTCTGGATGCGCGCGATGATCCTGGCGCCAAGCGCCACCACATCCATGTCAGCATCGGTGATGGGCGACGGTGACATGACCATCCTGCGTGCGCATTTCGTCAAGCCGAAGGCAGTGGTGGCGATGAACTTCTCGGATGACCCGCAGCTTGGCTTGGTCTGCGACCGCTTCACTGGCTCGGCAACGGCCTCGCTTGCGACGACTGCGTTTGTGATGCGCACGGCATCGCTGCGTTAAGAACGCGAATTTCTCAGATTACAATGGTGTCATGGCCGGGTTTGCCCCGGCCATCCATCGCTATTTTGTGGCTAGATGGATACTCGGGTCTGGCGCGAAGATGCGCTTCGCGCTTTTGCCCGCGTATGACACCTGAGTGTTTGGCTGAGTATTGGCGCGCTAAGCGCCTTACAGCATACCCAGGGCCTGCAGATAGGTCTCGAGGATCGTCTCCTGCTCGGCGCGCTCGTTGGCGTCCTGCTTGCGCATGCGGATGATGGTGCGCAGCGCCTTCACGTCGTAGCCATTACCCTTGGCTTCGCCATAGACGTCCTTGATGTCGTCGGAGATCGTCTTCTTCTCTTCCTCAAGGCGCTCGATACGCTCGACGATGGCCTTGAGCTGGTCCTTGGCGAAAGAGTGTGTCGCCTGATCGTCCAGCACGGACGCAGCAGAGGTGGCCATCGGAAACTCCTGGTGAACTGATGTTGCTTTGAATGGGTGTTGGGTGAGTTTTAGGTGCGCAGCGTTATGCGCGCATTAATCTTAAGGAAATGACACTCAAGATCGCCATGCCTTGCGTCAAGGCGCCATCGCGATCATCCACAGCGCCCCCACAGCTTTGATTTCATGCCTGAAAAGACGAGAAATCGTCAGTGTCCGCTGTGCGCTTTCTTCATGGCCTCAATTTGTTCGGGTTTGGCCTCGGCCTGATGCAGCGATTTCCAGGCCTCGTAAGGCATGCCGTAAATCGCTTCGCGGCTCTCATCCTTGGTCATCGCCACGCCCTTGGCATCGGCAGCATCCTTCAGCCAGTTTGACAGGCAGTTCCGACAGAAGCCGGCGAGGTTCATCAGATCGATATTCTGCACATCGGTGCGACCGCGCAAATGGTCAACCAGCCGGCGAAAGGCCGCGGCTTCGAGTTCGATCTGGATCTTGTCGTCAATCGCCATGAATGGTCTCGCTGTTGCACCCGATACCGGACTGCCGTCTTTGTGTAACATGGGGCCCTGTCACAGATTTTGCCATATCACGGCGCAAACTGGCTGACGGGGGAAGAATTGGTTCCGCGGCCGTTGACAGACCCGCCGGGTCACGCGAAATCGTCAACGAATTGAGATAGCTTCGCCGCATGACCGCAAGAGATTCCCTTCACCGCCCGTTTCGACGCATCCCCTTCACCGGCCTTTTGCCGATGCTGGCGTTGGCCCTGTCGTGCCTGTGGGCGAGCCCCGCGGCTGCTGATTTCCGGCTGTGCAATAACACCTCGAGCCGGGTCGGGATCGCGCTGGGCTACAAGGATGCCGATGGCTGGACCACCGAGGGCTGGTGGAACGTTTCGTCGCGCGCCTGCGAAACCTTGCTGCGCGGAACCCTGGTTGCGCGGTATTATTATATCTACGCGCTTGATTACGATCGGGGCGGCGAATGGTCGGGTCAGGCCTTCATGTGCTCCCGCGACAAGGAATTCACCATCAAGGGCACCGAAAACTGCCTCGCGCGCGGCTTCGACCGCACCGGTTTTTTTGAGGTCGATACCGGCGAACAGCGTGCCTGGACGGTGCAACTGACCGAAACCAACGAACAACCGCCGAAGCTGCCGGGCATTCCGGGGCCGACTGGACCGCCTCCGGGCGCACCCGGCGCGGGCTTCCCCGGTCTGCCCAACACGCCAGGTGGCGCGCCCCCGGGCGGGTCAACGACCCTGCCGCCATCAGTACCGCCGGGAGGCAAACAATGAGACGTCAACGCCGCATCAAGATTCTGGCCACGCTGGGCCCAGCCTCGTCGGACAGTGCGATGATCCGCAAGCTGTTCGAGGCTGGTGCCGACGTGTTCCGGATCAATATGAGCCACACGCCGCATGACAAGATGCGCGAGCTGGTGAAGACCATCCGCAATGTGGAGAGCAGTTATGGCCGCCCGATCGGTATTCTTGTCGATCTGCAGGGGCCGAAGCTGCGCGTCGGCGCCTTTGCTGAAGGCGGCGTGCAGCTCAAGAACGGCGAGAGCTTCGTACTGGATTCCGATCCCGCCCCCGGCGACGCCACCCGCGTGCACCTGCCACATCCGGAAATTCTCGCTGCCCTTCGCCCGGGCCACGCGCTGCTGATCGACGACGGCAAACTGCGGCTGATTGCCGAGGAGACATCGAACGACCGCGCGGTGACGCGCGTGGTGGTCGGCGGCCGCATCTCCGACCGCAAGGGCGTCAGCCTGCCCGATACGGACCTGCCGGTGTCGGCAATGACGCCGAAGGACCGCCTGGATCTGGAAGCCGCGCTCGAGACCGGTATCGACTGGATAGCCCTGTCCTTCGTGCAGCGCGCCGAGGACGTGCATGAAGCCAAGCGCCTGGTCCGCGGTCGCGCCGCCATCATGTCGAAAATTGAGAAGCCGCAGGCCATCGACCGGCTCGACAGCATTCTCGAAGCCTCCGACGCGCTGATGGTGGCGCGCGGCGATCTCGGTGTCGAATTGCCGCTCGAGCGGGTACCAAGTCTACAAAAGCGCATGACGCGTATGGCGCGCCGCGCCGGCAAGCCCGTCGTCGTTGCCACGCAAATGCTCGAGTCGATGATCCAGAGCCCAGTCCCGACCCGCGCCGAGGTCTCGGACGTGGCAACGGCGATCTATGAAGGCGCCGACGCCGTCATGCTGTCGGCAGAATCCGCCGCCGGCAAATTCCCGGTCGAAGCGGTCTCGACGATGAACCGCATCGGCGAGGAAGTGGAGCGCGATCCGACCTATCGTACCGTGCTGATGGCTCAGCGCCCCGACCCCGAGCCCACGGCCGGTGACGCCATTGCGGACGCCGCACGACAGATCGCAGAGACGCTGGATCTGTCTGCGATCATTTGCTGGACCAGCTCAGGATCCACCGCTGTCCGCGTCGCCCGCGAACGGCCGAAGCCGCCGGTGGTCGCGATCACGCCGAACCTCGCCGCCGGCCGCAAATTATCGGTGGTGTGGGGCGTGCATTGCGTCGTGGCGGAAGATGCGAAGAATCTCGACGATATGGTCGACCGCGCCGGGCGCATCGCTTTCCGTGACGGCTTCGCCAAAGCCGGCCAGCGCATCATCATCGTGGCGGGCGTTCCGCTCGGGACCCCTGGCGCCACCAATATGGTCCGCATCGCCTATGTCGGACCGAACGACGCGGACATGTAGTTCACTTATGCGACCTCTCCCCGGTGCGGGGAGAGGTCAATTTGCTCGCACGAGATATTTCTCAGAGCAGCGCCGCGTCGAGCGTGATCTCGGCATTCAGCACCTTTGACACCGGACAGCCGGCCTTCGCCTTCGCAGTCAACTCTTCAAACTTCGCCTTGTCGGCACCGGGGATCTTCGCCGAGAGCGTCAGGTGCACCTTGGTGATGGCAAATCCATCGCCCTGCTTCTCCAGCGTCACGTCGGCCTTGGTCTCCATATTGTCAGCCTTGAGCCCGGCTTCGCCGAGGATCAGTGACAACGCCATGGTGAAACAGGCCGCATGGGCTGCGCCAATCAGTTCTTCAGGATTGGAGCCCGGCTTGCCTTCGAAGCGGCTGGCGAAACCGTAGGGATAGTCGCTGAGTGCGCCGCTCTTGGTGGAAATTGATCCCTTGCCGTCCTTGATGCCACCCTGCCATTTGGCCGAACCGAAAGTCGTGGTCATGCACATCTCCTCAATTTGGTTTGAAGCCGATCAAGCCGGATACTAGCGCGACGCCGCCTTCGATTTGGTGTCAGCGGCCAAGATCATGTTCTCGATCTCACCGATGATAAGGTCCGGGGCGGCGTTTTGCACCATGTGACCAACGCCCGGGAGCACGATTAGTTTGGCGCCGGGCACCGTTTCTGCGAAATGGTGCGAATGAATCTCCGGCGATACGATGGTGTCGGCTGAGCCTGTGATCACCACGGTCGGAGCTTTGATGTCGGCGTAGCGCGATGCCTGCGCCATGACGGCGCGCTTCAGCGTTACCAGATCCCAGGCATTGGCGAGGAAGTTGCGCGGCCGCAATACCAGCGGCGTTGCCGTCTGTTCGATGTAGCCTTCGGGCATGACCTGCGGCGCAAACACCGCGCGGCCTCCGATGTCGGTCAGGAAATAGCCCAGCGGCAGTGTGATCGTATAGGCCAGCAGCTTGCCGATCACAGGCGTGGTGACGACCTCATTATAGTTTCCAACGCCACCGGGCCAGGGATGAGTGACTCCCGCCATCATGACCAGCCCAGCGACACGCTGCGGATAGTCCAGTGCCATCAGCGCGCCCAATGCGCCGGCCAGCGAATGCACAACGATAATCGCCCGATCGACACCGAGCTTTTCGAGCACTTCGTCGATCATCTTCGCCTGCATCGCCGGAGAAGAGTTCGGCACATCGTTGCGCAAGCTCCAGCCAAAGCCGGGACGGTCGATCAGGATGACACGGTGTTTTTCTGCCAGCACATGGCCGAGCGGCAGCCGCATGGTCTCCATGCTCGACGTGGCGCCGTGGACGAGAACAATCGGCGGATCGGATGCATCGCGTGGTCCCATCTGCACCACATGCAGGCGACCACCCGTGACGTCGACAAACTCACCCGTTGGCGGATATTTACGCTCGAACAGGAACACACCAACCTGCGTGGCCACGGCCAGCACGCATATAGCGGCCACCACGGTGACTGAGATCATCGCCAATATCCGGAGATTTTTGTGCACGATCCAGCTACGCGGCGGCACCCTGAGGGTTTCACGCCGCGCGCCACTTACGCGCTGACGCCAAGACGACCAATGCCCGGTAGTTTGATCGCGGGCCGGCGGATGTCGAGGCCGAATACGGCGCCGAGCAGATTGAGCTCGAGCCCTTCGACCCAGCCTGCGGTGATACCGAGATAGCCGCCCAACGTAGCGCGCATGCCGGTCCCGGAGGGTGTCCAGCCGAAGGCATTCCCCGCATAAGGAAAATCCTTGCCGATGGCGGTGGGCGGCAATGCCACCTGCAATTCCGGCACGGCGGCGAGAACGGCCGCGACGAACGTGTTTGAGTTCGGGCCGGGCCACGCCCGATAGTCGCCGTAAGAGCGCCAGGAGTAGCCAGCGATGGCCGCTTGGATCTTCGGGATCATCACCGTAGCCGCTTCGCCATCAGCCGATGCGAGCGCAGTCGGCACATCGCCGAACCAGCGGCCGTCAGCCGCAAAACCATTCAGGCGGATGGGCTCGCCCCACGCCGTATAATCGTAGCGGGTATAACGCGAGGCGCCCTTTTCCTTGAATACGATCCAGCTATGGACGGCAAAGATACCGCGCCAGCGCACGGTCCGCGCCGCAAAGACGCGGACAAGTGCCTCGGGATGTGCACCAGGCGATGGCAATAAACCCGCGCTTGAGCGATCCGCGCTCTGCCAATCGACCGAGCGATCGCCCATCCAGTATCTGGCAGCCGACACTCCGATGGGAACGAGGAGCAGTGCGAGCAGGACAATCACAAACTTTCTCACCGAGGGAGGCCCGTGGAGGGAGGTAATGTTGTGGATATGGGGGGCATTTGCAGCTTTGCCACGGCAGCCGCAACGAATGGGCCGCAGTGACTGTCCACACTATCCACAGGAACGCATTCGTTCCCGCCCGGTTATCGCCATGATCGCCCGGCGATCTGAGGCAATGATCTGAACTGGAGATAGTTCCATGACGTCCCGCCCCACCGATACCGTGATCGACGAAATCATTTCTACCTGCAATGGCGACTTGCGCGGCGCGCTCAAGGCTTTGCTGATGGTCAACGAGCAACTCGAAGCGGAATTGCAGCAGCTCTATGCCGCTTCACCCCTGTCCGGGGCCATCCGACCCGGCAATAACGTCCTGCACTAGATCGACCGACACGCCTATTCTGAATTGTCCTGCTCTTCCTTATCGTCCAGTTTCGGACATTGCGGAATCGTGGACCGCGCGAGCTTCGCATCTTTCTTCGACCTATACGGACCGCTGCCGAAATAGCGTGGGCGACGTAGCCGCAACTTTGGTTAATCCGAAGCTGCCGCATCGTCGAAAAGCAGCGATAGTCACTAGAGCGGTTCACGAATTTATTGAATCTGGAGGGATTCCGGTTCATCGGCGA